>CAWJKX010000149.1:0-5399 GCA_963843065.1 uncultured Bacteroidota bacterium | reverse complement strand
CTAACCTACTGATTCGTCAGTATTGCTAGGTTCACGATCTTTCCGGCGTATAATTTTTCACTGCGGAGAAGTTCAAAATTCATCAACGTTTTCTTTCTCTGATATGAACAAACCGCTGGGGAAAGGCAAATCCAATCTTTGCTTTGTTGAACGCTTCATATGCCTGAACGCGAAGCTTTTCTCCTGTCGGAAATTGCTGGTTGAACGCAGCGACACGGCAGAAAAGTTTGAATTGAAGCCCGGTTTCTTCGAGCTTCATGAGATTGACCTCCGGCGCCGGAATCTTCAGGACGTCCGGATGTGCGCGAGCGAGGTCCAGCAGGATTTTTTTCACTTTAGCAACGTCCGAACCGTATGCAACATTGACTTCCACACCTACTCGCACCGCAGGAGCGGGAAAAGAATAATTCACGATGCGCGTCTTGATCAGATCACTGTTCGGAACGATGATCAGGTTATTGTCCGAATCCACAATCCTTGTGCTGCGGAGCCCGATCCCAAAGATATCCCCCTCTTCTCCAGACGGAATTTTCACTCGGTCCCCGATACGAAACGGACGGTCAAGCATGATGACGAACCCCGAGATCATGTTCGAGATCGTTTCCTGAGCCGCCAAGCCAATGGCAAGCGAACCGACGCTGAGAAGGGCCAGCAGACTCGAAATGTTCTGGCCGAAATGGTCGAGCACCACGATCACGACTATCACTGCAACAAGGATATTAACAAACCGATTGACGAGCGGTACGAAAGCAAGATCGAAATTGGACGATTCCTTTTCGGCGACGGAGTGGAGCGCATGCCGGATAAGGGCATCGACAATTTTGATGCCGAGTGCTGTCAGCACAAATGCCATCAGCACATAGAGGGCTTCGTTTGAATATCCCAGAAATTTGAAAAACGAAGTGTTCGCCGGCGTAAGACCTTCGCTGAGTTCACGAAGGCCGAAATACATTCCTGAAATGGCGCTGATCGACATCAAGCGCTCAAGGATGATCTCTAAAATCTCATCATCAAGGATGTTTTTTTGTACGTGTAATGATCTTGCGCCCGACAACATCGAGGAGAAATTTTGCCACTTTGCCGACGATGAGCACGAGAAGAAAAAGTACAAACCCTGCGACGGCGTGGAACAGCAGCCCCGTTCCGAACATTGCTTCGGCTTTCTGCAACAGCGTATCGCTGATGACAATGAGGAGTGATTTCATGGAAAAATCCTACGAGTTACTTTCTGCTCCCCGGTTTCACCGCGGGGGTTCCCTGCTTGCATAGCGGACACGATTCGGGGATATATGTTACGACGTCCATTTGAAGAACAGAGAATGTCTTTGCATTAAATGTCGTCTTGCCGCTGCTGCGGTCGACAATGTAACCGACACCGGCCAATGTCGCGCCCGCTTTCTCAACAAGCTGAATAATTTCTTTTACCGAGCCGCCGGTCGTTACAACGTCTTCGACCGCGAGGACCCGTTCTCCTTTCTTTATTCCAAATCCGCGGCGCAAGCTCATAACGCCGTTCTCACGCTCAGCAAAAATTGTCCGCGCCTCCAACATTCTGCCGACTTCAGTCCCCACAACAATCCCGCCGATTGCCGGGGAGATCACCAAATCAATTTCGCTGTACTCGAAGTGTTTTGCGATCTCCCCGGAAAACAAATGGAGATATTTAGGATACTGCAGAACCTTCGCGCACTGAAAGTAGTGCGGGCTGTGCAGCCCCGAGGTGAGCAAAAAATGCCCGTCAAGAAGCGCATCCGTTTCTTTGAAAATCTGGAGTATTTCTTCTTTCGGAAGTTTCATATGGAGGGACAAATTACTTTTGAGTGTTTAAAACATCTTGACAATTTTTCACTTTTAATTTTTCACTATTAACTCCGCAAACTACCATTCATCCTCTATCTCCTCCAGCTCTTCTTCCATCTCTGTCTTTGCATGAATGTCGTTCGTCTCAACCGCAAGCTCTATTCCTTGACGGTAGATTCTTTTTGCTTTGGCGGTGCTATTGACTTTGCAGTAAAGCCGCCCTAATTGATGATAGGCAGCGAGATACTTCGGGTCGCGTTGAATCAATTCTTGGAACTCTGTAATTGCACCCGCTGTCTCTCCAAAGCTGACGTATTCCAACCCAAGAGCGTACCGGGAAAAAGAGTCGTCAGGATTTTTCGTAAGAAGTTCGGTGAGAGCTTTGATGCGTTCCTGGTTTGTCATGCGTTCAATGACGTTATTTATTTGAGTGCATTTATGAGCTCAGCGAGAGCAAAATCTTTCTCGGTAAGTCCCCCCGCGCTATGTGTGGAAAGGCTCAGAATCACCTTATTCCACCGGATGTCGATGTCGGGATGATGATTCATTTTTTCCGCGAGAAGCGCAACCGATTGCACAAATCCCATAGCGCGAGCAAAATCCTTGTGGATAAATATTTTCCGTATTTCACTTCCCCGGCGCTTCCATCCCCTGGTCGAACGCAGCAGACCGGCGATTTGTTTTTCCGTCAACAATGACATGACATATACTCCTTTATACTTCCACTTTAAACGGTTCCAGCCTGTCGCTGAAATCAGGTTTATAGTAGTCCTGACTCTCAAATTCCTGAGCCCACCCGTTTTCAAAACCGAACGTATCCAACAGCTGCAATACTTTATCGTACTCGCTTTCGCGGATGCGGCGGTCGAGCAATTCTGTCGTCAACGCTTTGTGGGTCGGATAGTATTGAGACATCACGCTCAACGTCGCGCGATTATCCAGTTCCTTCGCTATCCATCGAAGCGTCTCCTCCGACGATGCAATATCGTTCGGGAGAACAAGTTGCCGGATGATCAATCCCCGTTTCACTAATCCATCGTCGCCGTAGACAACCTCGCTGCCGACCTGTCGGTGCATTTCCTTGACGGCCGCACGGGAAATCTCGCTGTATGATTTCACCTTGGAATATTTATAGCCGAATTCGTCGTCGCTGTATTTTAAATCCGGAAGATAAATATCAAAAATGCCGTCAAGGAGTTTCAGTACTTCGACAGAATCGTAGGCATTGGTATTGTAAATAAGCGGCAGTTCCAGCCCTTGCGGGATTGCGATCGACAAAGCGCGGACAATCTGCGGGACAAAATGCGTCGGAGAAACGAAACCGATAGCATGTACACCTTTGGCCTGAAGTTCAAGCATCATCCCGGCCATCCGCTCGTACGTCGTCTCATTCAACCGCTCCGCTTTCCAGTTCTGGCTGATTTGAAAATTCTGGCAGTACACACAGCGCAGGTTGCAGTTGCCAAGAAAAATATTTCCCACTCCGTACGCTCCCCCGAGAGCGGGTTCCTCTCCGAAATGCTGGCAATACGATGAAACAATCGGAAGATAGCCAGAATAACAGCGTGCAAGTTCGTTGTTGAGGCGATTATTGCCGCAGTCATGCGGACAAATTGTGCATGACTCAAGCATTGCCTCGAGCCGCTCTAATCGCCGTTGGAACTCGCCGGCTGCATACAGCGGACTGTACGATGGAATAAATTTCATTCGCCTACGCTAGTAGTGGAACAATATAAAAAAAAATGGAAAGGAATTCCAGGGGGAGAGCACCGAACCGCCAAGACGCCAAGGGTTAGGAGAGGATGATTCTCCTTATTCCGTTCCTAAGAATCGCGGTGTTGAAGTTTATCAGCAGCCCCAGATGACAACCCGTCGTCTTTAAATAGGACAATAATTGAGCGGAATGGATTGGAGCAAGCACTTCAACAGCCTTGAGTTCAACAATGAGCTGACCGCCAATCAATAAATCTAATTTTCCCTTGCCAACAATATGGTCTTTATAATTCACGCCGACAACAACCTGCCTGGTAAACGGAATCCCGCGCAATTTCAACTCAATCGAGAGCGCCTCTTTATACACCGATTCCAGAAATCCCGGGCCGAGCAGTCGGTGCACTTCAATCGCGGCTCCGATTACGTTATGAACAAAATAATCAAGCTCCTTACTTGGTTCGTTCATTAAGCCCCCCCTTGGCAAACTTGGCGTTTTTGCGGTTAGAAATCTCCCTTATATTTTCTTCAACGCTTGTTCGAAATCCGAAATCAGATCGTCGATCCCTTCAACGCCTACGGAAATGCGGATCATTCCGGGAGTAACACCATGCTGCCGCAACTCCTTGTCCGACATGTTGACGTGCGATGAATAGACAGGAATGCTGACAAGCGTTTCCACGCCGCCGAGCGACATTGCATTCACGGCAACGTTGAGCGCATCGCACACTTTCACGGCAGCCTTCACGCCGCCGCGGACTTCGATCGTTACCATCCCGCCGAAGCCGGTCATTTGTTTTTTGGCAAGCAAATGGTGCGGATGAGATTCCAATCCGGGATAGATCGCGCGCAATATTTTCGGATGCCGTTCCAATTGTCGCGCAAGCCTGAGTGCATTTTCATTCTGCCGCTGGACGCGAAGCTCGAACGTCTTCAAGCTTCTGAACAGCAGGTATGCCATAAACGGGTCGGCGCAGCCGCCGAGATATTTCGCCGTTATTTTTATTTTGTCGATGATCGCCTGCGTGCTTACAACAACGCCCGCGAGAATGTCGCTGTGTCCCCCCAAATATTTTGTGGCGCTTTCCATGACGATGTCAACGCCGGCATCGAACGGCTTCTGGTTCAAACATGATGCAAAAGTATTGTCGATCATCGTCAGGATTTGTGTGCGGTATTTCTTTTCGGCCTTTTTCACATGTGCCACAATGCTCCCGATATCCACGAGGTCGAGCGTCGGATTTGTAGGAGTCTCAAAGTAGACAAGCCTGGTCTTCTTTGTGATACGTTTGTCCAGGCTTGAGAGATCCTTTGGGTCGACGTAATGCACGGCGATACCGCTGCCCGGCAGCGTATCGCGGAAGAATCGGTACGTGCCGCCGTACAATGCAGGCGTGCTGACTACTTCTTCTCCCGCATGGACATAGGCCAGTATCGTGGTAGAGATTGCTGCCATCCCCGATGCAAAGAGGGCTGCGGATTCCCCCTCTTCCATCAACGCGATTTTCTCCTCAACATCGTGGACGGTCGGATTGTGGTAGCGCGAATAGACATAGACCGACGTATCCCCGTTGGTGTACCGTTTAGCATCGTCGGAGCTGTCGAATCGGTATGTTGACGTTTGATAGATCGGCAGCGAAACAGGGCCTTTGTACGGATAAAGTTTTTTCCCGTGAATCGCTTTTGTCGCAAGCGAAAGTTTTTTAGGGTTCATAGTGGCATAGTGTTATTGGGAAAGACTGAAATGAAAGGCATGAATATAAAAACGCGTCGAGCAATTCACCGACCCCGCCCTAGCCCTCCCCTTGAGGGGAGGGAAATTGTCCCCGGACGGATTGAGAGGATGACCAGGATTACCAAAAATATCTTTTATCTGAAGTAACACCTCT
>CAWJKX010000148.1:0-23578 GCA_963843065.1 uncultured Bacteroidota bacterium | reverse complement strand
AAAAACTGAGTTTAGTGGTGACAAAAAAAATGGATATTCGCAGTTGGGATGAATGACGTGCCGACAGAGCTTTAAACATTTCCCTCGGTATTGCGGTTTAGACATCTCGAGGAAAGGTCAAAAACAAAAAGCCCCGCTCGGGGCGGGACTTTCGGGTCTATTTTGATGAAACTTCGGCACGAGTCGGCTGGGTTTTGTACACTTTTTTCCGCATTGGCTTCGTTCGCTTGCGCATGTAGCGTTTTTCGAGCTGCGCCTCAGGCTTTTTCTCGTCTTCTTCGACATCGGGATATTGGTAGATGTCGGTACTTGTAGTTTCGCAGAATAATGTTGTTGCCGCTTCGGCCGAGTACATACTGCGGAAGCAGCGGAATTTTTCCGCCGCCGCCCGGCGCATCGATCACAAAGTGCGGAATGGCAAGCCCGGAAGTGTGGCCGCGCAATTTGTCCATGATGTTCAGGCCAACACTGACGGGCGTACGGAAATGGTTCGCGCCTTTCGTGATATCAGCCTGATAAAGATAGTACGGACGCACTCTCATCATCAACAGTTTACGCATGAGTTCCAGCATAACATCCGGATCATCGTTGACGCCTTTCATGAGCACGGCCTGGTTGCCGACCGGGATGCCCGCATCGGCGAGCATCTCGCAAGCACGTTTCGCTTCGGTCGTGCATTCCCACGGATGGTTGAAATGCGTGTTCACATAAATCGGATGATACTTCTTGAGCATTTTACAGAGTTTGGGCGTGATGCGCTGCGGAAGCACACACGGCATTTTCGTGCCGAGGCGGATAATCTCAACATGTGAAATCGCCCGGAGTCCGGATACGATTTTTTCGAGCATGACATCCGTCAACATCAGCGGGTCGCCGCCGGAGAGAATGACGTCACGGACTTCAGGATGCGCGGCAATGTAATCGAGCCCAGACTGAATAAACTTCATGCTGATTTTTCCCGAATCACCGACTTTTCTCTTTCGCGTGCAGAACCGGCAATACATCGAACACTGACTTGTCGTCAAGAAGAGCACCCGGTCGGGATAACGATGGGTAATGCTCGGAACGGGGCTGTCGGCTTCTTCGTTCAGCGGGTCAAGGGGAAAATCGTCGGGCACTAATTCCTGGGCATCGGGAATACATTGCAGCCAGATGGGATCGCCCGGATACCGGATGAGGCTGAGATAGTACGGGTTAATGCGAATATGAAAGAGTGAATTGAGTTTGTCCGCAAGTTCCTTATCAAAATTAAACCGTTCCACCAAATCCTTGCCGCTGTCGACACTCGCCCTCAACATTTCCTGCCAGAGTTCCATAAAGAGATTTACCTGATATAGTTATAGATATTTGCCGTAGATGACAAGATCATCCCCGGGCTTGTAATAGTCTTTGATGCACGCTCGCTGCTCAAAGCCTTTTCGTTCGTAAAAAGCGCGCGTCTTTTCATACTTTGGCGTCGAGGAAGTCTCAGCGATCAACAGGCGTCCCCCCTTTGCCTTGATATGCTCCTCAGCGAAACGGAGAAGTTCCGAACCGACTCCAGTTCCATGGAGAGCCGGCGACACTGCAATCCAGTACAAATCATACGTTCCCTGCGTTGACGGTGTCGGGCCGACGCAGACATAGCCGGCCACCCGCTGTTCATCGTCGACGTAAGAAAAGATTTCATAGTCTTTCTGATGTTCATCCTCAAGGCAAATCTGGATCAGTTCAATCGCGACATCGATTTCTTCTTCGCTGAAAACATCCGTTGCACGTAAAAGATTTTCTATCGACTCTTTATCCTCGCGTTGGAGGAGACGGATGCTCATGATGGTAACGTAATATGTGAAACGGCGCCTCTACGGATTTCGCTTCAACGCGCATTCGACGATCTTCCCGATCGCATCATTAAACGAATACCCGTACGTGGTCGTTGAACGGATAAACCCGGCATCATCCGATATATCGGGATTGGGATTTACTTCCAGAACGTACGGCCTATTGTTCTTCGTCAAACGAAAATCAATGCGGGCATAATCCCTGCATCCCATAATGTTAAACGACTGCAGAGCAAGGTCTTTAATACGAGCTTCGACTGTCGGCGGGAGGTCAGCGGGACAAACACCTTTTGTTCCTTCGAACTCTATTGAACCATTGAGCCACTTCGCGTCATAGGTAACAATTTTGGGATAGCCGGACGGAAGCCCGGAAAAATCTATTTCCGAAATCGGGAGCACCGTCGGCTTCCCGTTCCCCAAAACGGCGACATTTAATTCACGTCCTTCTATGTATTCCTCCACAATGGCCGGCTGGTCATACTGCTGAAAGATGTACCGGACTCGTTTTTTCAAAGCCGTCAGCGAATCAACAACCGAATCATTGTCTATACCGGTGCTGGCATCTTCCTTTGCGGGCTTTACAATGAGCGGAAATGCCAATGCAAAATCATCCGCGATAATTTCATTCAATTGTTTGCAAACGATAAACTTTGCAGTCGGGATGCCGTGAAATGAGAGGATCTCTTTCGTCCGCGCCTTATTCAAACATGTACCCAGGGTGACGGTCGGCGAACCTGTATAAGGGATTTCCAGAATTTCATAAATACCCGCGACATGCATTTCATGAATCGCCTGATCACCCAACGACTCGACCAAATTGAAAATGAGGTCGGGCTTCTCAGTTTTCAAGAATTCCAATAGTCTTTCGATGTTATTGGACATGTTAAATATTGATGTTTGATATCCAAGCTCGTTCAATGCAGTCTGAATTTGTTCCCTTTCTTCGACCACGCCCACTTCGGACATGTCAACCAAGCCGTTTGCACGTGCAGTAGCAAGCGCAGCACCTTCCTGAATCATCCCGGATTCTGATATGAACTTTCTCCCCTTCGACGTCTGGATCGTCGGCTGGTTGAAAATAACCGAAACATGTAGCTTTTTTCTCATACTGTTACTCCGTATTTGTGAGATAAGTATGCCTGCATCTTGTTCGATTTCAACGAGTTAGGGGATATCATAACAGCTTATATCTTTTACAGGCTTCATCCAATACACAATTCAACATCTTGTCATACGACATGCCTGCAGCGCGAGCTGCCTTCGGATAACATGAATTGTCTTCCGGCTTAGGCAAAATACCGGGAAGAGGATTAATTTCAATGATGTTTGGAATTCCGTTTTTATCGAGACGAACATCGATGCGCGACCAATCACGGCATCGCAATACTTTGTATGCGTCTCTGCAAAGTTTTACGATGGCAGCATTGAGAGATGGAGACACCCGGGCAGGGCATTCGAAAATATTAAGCGGATTCGACGATTGATCCCAAATCCATTTTGCTTCGAATGAATAAATCGGGTTTACGCCTTTCGGCAGTGAGTCAAATTTTATCTCAACGATCGGGAGTACCCGCACATCTTCCCCGTTGCCGAGCATAGCAACCGTAAATTCGCGCCCGGGCAAAAACTCTTCGACAATCACCGGCTCGTCGTACCTCACCAGTACGTTTTCGACTTGAGCCTGTAATTCATGGAGAGTTCGAACGAGGGAAGCGTCAAAAATTCCTTTGCTCGACCCTTCGTTCAACGGCTTCACCATGCAGGGGAAACCTGTCCGCACCGTTGAAAGGTCGGCGAGGGAGTATAAAACGGAAAATTTTGCGGTGGGAATCTTATAGTAGGAAAGAATTTCTTTTGCTCTTGACTTGTCTAAACAAACAGCGAGGGTGAGTGCGTCGGAACCTGAGTAAGGGATATTGAGCATCTCTAACATCGCCGGAATTTGTGCTTCTCGCGAGACACCGTATTGTCCCTCGGCGATATTGAAGACGATCTCTGGGCGTCGGCTGCGAAGTTTCGCAAAAGCGTCTTCATCAGCTTCGATCATCGTGATGGAGTGGCGAAGTGCAAGCGCATCGCGGACAGCTTCCACCGTTTCAATCGTGTCCCACTCCGCGTACGTATCAGCGCTTGTTGCCTTCTCTACTATTTGCGTGCTGACATCAGTGATGTTCTGACTCGAAGGTTCAATGTCGCCGTCGGCGACATCTGATTCTTCCTTCTTCATGTTGTAGACGAGAGCTACTTCCATTCAGGGGAGTACCAAAAAAAACTTTCGATACCTTTCATGCTAGTGGCTGATACGCTGAGCTCGTTCTTCATCTAACTCCTGATACAAATATAATGTTTTTAGACACGTTGTCAAGAAGAAAGTGGCTTATTCCTTAGGAATTGCGACCGTCGTTGTCAGAGTGGCAGACTCTTTGCTAGTAGATTATTTAGTTGAAAATGAAAATTTCTTTGCGTTTATTTTTTGGAGAGCAGTGAGAAAAAATCGGAAGAACAAATTTGTGGGAAGACTTTCTACTGAGTGGCTATCCAATGCGAACATACGAAAGCAAATCTTTGTAGACTAATTCGAATCGTGTCCGTATCCGAGCATGTTGCGGCAATCGCAAATGAAGGTCGTGAGCGACAAGATCGAAAGCTTCTTGCCGCGCAAGAATAAGAATATCTTTGTCATGAACAATATCAGCAACAAGAAATGACGGCAGTCCGCTTTGGCGCGTTCCAAAATAATCCCCCGCGCCGCGCAATTCCAGATCGACCTCCGCAATTTTAAACCCGTCATTCGTTTGCACCATTGTTTGAAGACGTTTCGAGATGTCAGAGATTTGCTGATGAGCTTCAGCACGATTTGCGGCAAGCTGGGCCTTTCGCTTCATCATCAGGTCGTCGGTCAGCAAAATACAATAGGATTGCTCGGTTCCGCGTCCGACTCTTCCCCGCAGTTGATGAAGCTGTGAAAGCCCGAATCGTTCTGCATTTTCTATTATCATGATCGTCGCATTCGGAATATCGATGCCGACTTCAATGACCGTTGTTGCAACAAGAATATCGATCTCTTTGGACTTGAACTTGCTCATCAAAACGTCCTTCTCTTCCAACGGCAATCTTCCGTGCAGCAATCCGAGTCTGAATTCAGAAAAATCATGCTCCCTCAGTTTTTCAAATTCGACCATCGCTGCCTTGAGGTCGATTTTCTCCGACTCCTCGATGAGAGGATAGACGATGTACACCTGCCGCCCTCTCCGTAATTCATCCTTCACAAAGCTGTACACCTTCTTTTTTTCTTTTTCCGTCCGGACGGCTGTCTTTATCGGCCTGCGATTCTTTGGAAGCTCATCGAGCACTGAAATGTCGAGGTCTCCGTACAGCGTGAGAGACAATGTTCGCGGAATCGGGGTTGCCGTCATTACAAGCACGTCAGGGTTTTCTTTCCCTTTACTGCGAAGGAGTGAACGCTGCACGACGCCAAAACGATGCTGTTCATCGACGACGACAAAGCCAAGGTTCGCAAACTGAACCTGTTCTTGAATGAGCGCGTGTGTACCAATCACAATATTCGCCGTGCCGCGGCGAATGTCCTCCAGAATATCTTCGCGCAGTTTTTTCTTCTGTCCGCCGATAAGAAGACGAACATGAACCGGCAGATCTCCTAAGAAATTCTTTAGTGTAAAAAAGTGCTGTTCGGCTAAAATCTCTGTGGGCGCCATTAACGCGCATTGAAATCCGTTCTCTACAGCAACTAGCATTGCAAACAGAGCCACGATAGTTTTGCCGCTGCCGACATCCCCCTGCAGCAGGCGGTTCATGGGCACTGATTGACTCATATCGCTCGTGATCTCATTCATCACGCGCCGCTGCGCCCCGGTCAATTCAAAGGATAATCCGGAGAGAAGACGTCGTCCTAATTCACTCTTGCTTGTGAATGAAATGCCTTTCAGTTCCCCTTGGATTTCCCGTCGGCGGTACGCCATAAGGAGCTGGAAGAAGAACAATTCATCGAACTTTAACCGATTAAGCGCTCTGTCTCTTTCACTGTACGATTTCGGAAAATGGATCATTCGCAACGTCGAATGAATATCCAGAAGATTGCAACGCACAAGAATCTCATCGGGCAAATGTTCAGCGAAAGAATCAAGATTGTTCTGGAGGGCGCTCCGAATGATCCTGCGGAACCCGCGATTGTCCAGCCCAACTTGCCGCAGTTCTTCGTTTGACCTGTACATCGGAATGATCGAGCCGGTATGGAGGAGCGAATTCCAGTCTGTCGTATCGTCATCCTTGTTCGTTGTTAACCTATCGAACTCGGGATGGACAAACTGTGGGCGATTCAATTTATCGAGTTCCGGCACTGAGGAAACAGCGAGCACTTCGCCGATTTCAAAGGCCTTTTGATACCATTGCGCTCCTGCAAAAAAAACGCACGTGAGGTACCCTGTCTCATCCTTCAGCGTGAGGAAAAACATTTGCTTCCCGCGCCGTGTCCTCTTTATTGCCTGGCGGAAAACGGAGCCGACCACAGTGACTTCATTCCCCGCTTCAACAAATTTCGGAAGGTCTTTGATGGTGGTAATGCGCGAGCGGTCGAGGTAGTCGCGGGGAATATAGTAGAGAAGTTTCGGAACCGAATCGATGCCGATCTCCCGTAACGCAGCGGCTCGTTTCGGACCGATTCCTTTGACGTATTGAAGTATGTCGCTCGTATGAAGGCTCAAGGAATGTAATTCCGTTGTTTTTAGCTGCTGATTGAGAAATTATACTTACCGGCGCTCAATATTTGTGCTTGTTGACTGCTGAGCACTCCATCCCCCGGGGATGCGGTACGCGATGCGTTCGTTTGCGAGGACTATAATCAATGAATCTTTAGTGGCCGGTTCAATGGTCGCTTGCTGAATTTGAGAACTTTGAAACAGCGTATCGCGATATAATGTAAGATTCAACCCTCGCGGAGTCTTCTCGACGAGAGTCTGAATTGTGCGATCATCCACACTTTGTTTCATCTGTGCATTGGGCAAAAATTTTGACGATCGCTGTCGTAAAGTTATCGTTTGCGAATCCCCGTTCTTCCGAATCGTGAACACTCGACTTTGTCCCGAGAATTTTTCCTCCATTCTCTTTTCGCGTATCCCCTCATTTTCAGTCTTTGCCGAAAAATGAACCTTGCCATTCGTTTCAGAAGTCATGACCACTGTCCCGAGGAGCCAGAATGCTTTTGGATTTCTGTCGTGCCCAACTTCCTTCTGAAAATCATCGACTTTGTTCAACTCGGTTTCCTGGTGCGCGGGTGCGCCGGTGCCAACCAAATTTCCGCTTGCTGAGTTTTCTGCTTGAGACGCCGACCGTTCTTTCTTCCCCCCTGTCGAGGCGCTTGAATCCCACGCGTTCTGTTTAACGACATAGTTCCTCGATGAAAACTTCACAGGCCACTCAAGCGACCCAACGTAAAACCGGAACACACCAAGGCCAATCAGTATTATGAGGACCGCCGCTGCGAGACTGATGAACTGATAGCGTTGGAAAACGTTCGTCTCCTGGCTCTTTAGCGCCTCACGAAGAAGCCCCTTCATCTTCTCCCTTCCCGACAGCTTGATTCCCGCCACGAGTTCCTGTCCCTGCTGCACGACACGTTGACATTGCTCGCACTCAAGAAGATGTTGTTCGAGAAACGCGCATTCGGACTGGCCGACACGCTCCAACACGTAGCGATCGAGCAAATCAGGATCATCGGTCCAATGTGATAAATGGGAGTTATCCATCTTTATTCACGTATGTTTCAATATTCTTTCCAGGGCTTTCTTGCACTGATATTTTTTCGATTTTACTGTTTCGGCATTTGCGAAACCCATTTGTGCCGCAATTTTTTCTAGCGAACATTCTTCCCAGTAGAAGAGGAGCAGCAACATTTTGCACGGATCTCCGAGCTTTGCCAGCGAATCGCGAACGAGCCTCGCCCGGTCGCTCTCGATCAGCTCTTCAAGCGGAGAGGGGTCGGGACTTCGCGCGGTATCAACGGTTCTCCCATCCGGAAATTCTTTTCGCCGCCGCGCAAGCCGCCTCAGCCATATATTCCTTGCCGTTCCCATAATGAATGTACTTAACTGCGACTCATATTGGAATTTCCCCGAGCGGACCTTTTCCCATAACACGACCACTGCCTCCTGCAAGACATCTTCTCCATCATCCGATGTACCGCTGTTCTTGATCACATACGATACAACCGGCCTTCTATTTGCCTTGTATAACACAGCCAATGAATGTTCGTCGTCTCCCTTCCTGATGAGGTCCAGTATTTTTGCATCGGTATGAAGAAATAAGAGAGATGAATTCATTTACCTTTCATCAGTTAATGATATTAACAGTTAACAGGTGAATGGAAGAAATTACAAATAACCGGCACATTATTCAATCAATAAGGGACGTTCGTCAATATTCGAAAGGGACGGCAATGACAAACCAAATTACATCACGATACGGTGCAATTGAACTGCGGTCGGTATACCCGACATTCGCCTTGCGCGGACTGCTTCTGGCCGCAACTCTTCACCTCGTCATCATCGGCATCTATTATTTGGGAGTGTCGTTAACGGTAGACGAGCCGCCGCCCAAAATCATCCATTTATCCATCAACGAAATTGGGCAGCCCCCTTCCATCAAGAATACGCTCGCGCCCCCTGCAGTCACGATTGCAGCACCTGATGCACATTCGGCAAACGCAGTTCCAGTGCCGGTTCCTGATGCAACAATTTCCCCTGATGCCACAATTCTAAAACAAGGAGAAATGAATCAATCGACGGCCACTACTGATTCCAAAATTGGGGAAGGCGAAAATCTGGTTATCGATGTCCCAACGAATGTTGAAGTCGAGACGGAACCCGATACGTTCACACCCGTCGAAAAACCACCTGTCCCGGTCGTTGACCCTGCTCCCCAATACCCCGAAATCCCTCTTCGCGCCGGAATCGAAGGAACGGTGTGGCTGAGAATATGGGTCACAAAAGAGGGGAAGACAAAAAAGGCCGAGGTGGTCAAGACCGATTCAGAGCTATTCAATCAAGCGGCCATCGATGCTGCGATGAAGTGGGTCTTTACGCCGGCAGTGATGAATAACGGTCTGGTCGCCGTTTGGGTAACGATCCCCTTCAAATTTAAATTACAGAACAGCCGATGAAAGAAACATCGGCAACTTGCGCTCAAGAAAAAAATAGAGATTTCTGAAAAAATCCAGGAGATCGGCTCGCGCAAATCCCAAAGGGATGGCTTCGCCAGATGCAGAGTCGCAAATCGATTTTAATGTAAGAGCGTTGCGCCTTTGCTGCTTTGCGGGAGACAACTTTTCAGATGTCTCAAAAAATAACTCCAATTGGGTTTTTCAATGGCAGGCTATGACGATTCCCCTTTTACCTCGCGCGTCATGAGGTCTTCGGTGGCAAGATGAGGGTTCTTCCCCTCGTAAAGAATTTTATGGACTTCCGAAAAGATTGCCATCTCGATGGAATGTTTGTTTGCGAGGTCAACCGACGACTGGCACGTTGCAACCCCTTCAGCAACCATGACCATTTCTTTTAACACATCGTCCAGCCTTCTCCCCTTGCCTACTTGTTCTCCGACATAACGGTTGCGGCTGTGCTTGCTCATACAGGTAACAATCAAATCGCCAACACCCGTCAGCCCAGCGAACGTGCGCGGCAGTGCCCCCATCTTCACGCCCAACCTGGTCATCTCGGCAATTCCGCGGGTCATGATGGCGGCCTTCGTGTTGTCGCCGAACCCGGCGCCGTCGACCACACCCGCCCCCACGGCAATGACATTTTTTAGAGCGCCGCCAAGCTCAACACCGCGAATATCGTCGTTGATGTACACGCGGAAATAGGGAGTGCTGAAGGCAGCCGCGACAATCCTGGCCGTCCTCATATTGAACGACGCTGAGACGACCGCCGTCGGCATTCGCTGGATCACTTCTTCGGCGTGGCTTGGCCCGGAAAGAATAGCGAGGTTTCCTTTCTTCTCGTGCTCAAAAACATCCAGCATAACTTCCGACATTGTCATGAGAGAATGGTTTTCAATTCCCTTCGCAACGTTGACGATGATAGTTTGGGAGAGTTCGTGATGGGCAATTTGCTGAATGACGGAACGAAGAAACTGCGACGGAACGGCAGACACAATGATGTCTTTCTTGTATGCCGCCTCCTGGATATCAGTGAGGATCGAGATCTGTTTCGGGATATTTATTCCCGGCAGGAACGCAGGGTTCTCGCGCGTTTCAAGAATGAGTGCCGCCTGTTCAGGACGATATGTCCACAACGAGACATCATGCTTGTTTTCGGAAAGTAGAACCGCGAGAGTCGTACCCCAGCTTCCGGCACCTAGGACGGCAATACGCATAGCGGACCTGCTTGATTGAGGAGTGATGCAATGATAAACTTGTTACCTGCGGGAGGATGAACCCCGAAAGTTCGTCAGCTTATTCTCAGTCCCTCGGATAAGCCGTTTGATGTTCTCTCGATGAGTATAAATGAGGAGAAGAGATGTTCCGATAGCAAAAAAGATTAATGTGTGATAGCCTTGAATGTCAACTTTAAAAATATTTTCACGAAAGAACATTGTCAACGGAAATGCCACTGCTCCCGCAATCGAGCCGAGAGAAACATAACGAGAACTTGAAAAAACGGCAGCAAAAATTACAACGGCGACGGCGAACTCTACCGGCGCCAAAGCCAACAGCATACCCGCTCCGGTAGCTACTCCTTTGCCACCTCTGAAGCCGGCAAAGAGCGTCCAGATGTGGCCAAGAATTGCGGCCACACCGCAGATGATCTGAACAACTGTAAAATCTTCGAACGGAGTTCTGTTTTGAAACGGCAGCGACGGATCCCAGAAAAGGCGCGCAACAAACATCGTCGCTATGACCCCTTTAAAAAGGTCGAACAAGATTACCGCCAGGCCGATTTTCCATCCGAGCACGCGCAATACGTTGGTACCGCCGGCGTTTCCGCTGCCATGCTGGCGTATATCAAATCCGCGGGAAATTTTCGACGCGATAATGCTCGTCGGAATTGAACCCACGATATAACTCAACAAAATAACGATGGTAAGATTGACCATTGTTCATCCAGGTAATGAGTGGGGGTAATGGCTTCTTCTCTATCTAAAATAGAAAATCACGTAATTAAAATCAAGGCAGGGGTCGCATTTCGCTACGGAGAATAATATTCTTTGTGCTCATCGCACGGTCTATAGCTAATATGCCGTTAATATGGTCAATTTCGTGCTGCAGGAGTTCGGAGAGTGCATTCGTGGCTTTTATCTTCTTTTTGGCACCCGCTTCATCCAGGTAAGAAACTTCCACCCACTCGCTGGCGTCTCAGCTGCACGAGAATGTCTGGAAAAGAGAAACAATCATCCCACAGTATGAACTTTTTCTTGCTGCGTTTTGTGATCTTTGGATTGATAAGAGTGCCAAGGTCATTCAGGCGGATAAAAATGATTCTGAGCCTCGAACCGATTTGCGGCGCTGCAATTCCCCTGCCAAACGTATGCCGCGAACGGAAGTCGTCAAGCGTATCGCGCAGGTTCTGGATCGTCGCGCGCGCTGCTTTCGAGGAACAATTTTTTACGGACTTGCATTTTGAGCGAAGAACCGGATTCCCCAGCATTAATATTTTCTCGACTGCCATTGAATTTCGACTTCTCGCCTTGTACTCTTAATCTTTGAATCGACGGGCTAAGACGCCGGCAAAATCCAGATCGTCAGGGGTTGTGATCTTGATATTGTCAAAGCTCCCTTCAACAATTGCCGGGCGGATGTTCAGCAACTCAACTAGCGAGGCATCGTCAGTCGCTTCGATCCTTTCGCGATTGGCTTTTTCGTATGCATCAATCAGCACCTGTTTTCTAAACGTCTGCGGGGTCTGCGCCGACCACAGCGCTGAACGGTCGAGCGTACATTCGAATCGTCCCTCATCGTTTCCAACTTTCACCGTATCCTTGATACGCACTGCAACAACTGCGGCCGAATATGTTTTCGCTTTTTCGATCGAATCGAGAATCGCTCTTTGCTGCACGAACGGCCTCACGGCATCATGAACGATGACGATCTCCGTCAGAGAATTGAGTTGGCTCAACGCATTGCTGACGGAATCCTGCCTTCGCCGTCCTCCTTCCACAATTTTTGTCGCTTTGGAGAGATGGAATTCATCGATAAGGGATTCCACCTGCTGCCGGCTCGAAGGCTGGACGGCAATTATTATTTCGTTGACGGCTCCGCACATCTGAAACCGTTCCAGCGTATGAACGATAATCGGTTTTCCATGGAGCGATAGGAACTGTTTGCTGACCGCCGTTCCCATTCGTTCTCCGGCTCCGGCAGCCGGAATGATAACACTAGTAAATATCATATTCACTTTCTTGCAGCGGGAATAGCCCACAGACCAAAATATCAACTCACAAAATTAATCCGGGGACATACTTTGGGAAGAGGCGTGGCGCTGCGCATTATCACGCCGATTACCGTTTGCCCATAGTCGAAATACCGGCGGCGACTGCCGTCCTGAAAAACCGTTCAGCGAGTATGCGTCAGCGGACGGCATTGATCGAATCTTTCAGAGAATCAACATCGCGTCGCCGTAGCTGTAAAATCTATACCCTTTTTTAATCGCAAGCTTGTAGGCTCGCATCACGAAATCGTGGTCGGCGAATGCCGCCGTCAGCATGAGCAGCGTAGATTCCGGCATATGGAAATTGGTGATGAGCTTGTCGGCAATTTTAAAATCGTACGGGGGAAAAATAAATTTATCCGTCCAGCCTCTGCTGGCTTTCAGGTGGCCGTCGGTCGTTACGCTCGACTCAAGCGCCCTGCACGTGCTTGTGCCGCAGACGAACACGTTGCCCCGGTTATCGATAACCCGGTTAACAACATTTGCTGCCTGATCGTTAACTTCGAAATATTCGGAATCCATTTTATGTTTCGTTAGATCTTCGACCTCAACAGTCCGAAACGTCCCCAATCCGATATGAAGCAGAACCGAAACAACTTTCACGCCTTTCCGCTCCAATTTCTTAAGAAGCGGCTTCGTAAAATGAAGCCCCGCCGTCGGCGCGGCTACAGCACCGATGGTTTTTGCATAGACTGTTTGGTATGCATCTTTGTCCTTTTCCGTCGGATCTCGTTTGATGTACGCCGGTAAAGGAGTTTTTCCGATTTTTTCTATGAGCTTGAAAAAATCGCCCTCGTAGTTGAATCGAACCGTGCGTCCGCGCGAGGTCGTGTTGTCGATCACCTCACACGACAGGTTACCGTTGTCGAAATAGATCTTATTGCCGATGCGGACTTTTCGAGCAGGGTCGACGATGACATCCCAAATATTGTCCGTCGCATTCAATTGCCGAAGAAGAAAGACTTCAATCTTGGCGTTCGTTTTTTCTTTGCGGCCGTACAGGCGCGCCTGGAACACCTTCGTCTCGTTCACAACAAGACAGTCCCCCTTTTTGAAATAATTGACGATATCGCGAAAATGCTCTTCGCTGATATTTTCGTCGTTGCGGTTCAATACCATGAGCTTCGAACGGTCGCGTGGCGAAACGGGATGTTTTGCTATAAGGTTTCGCGGCAAAGGATATTTGAAATCCGAAAGTTTCATCGCGCTGATGTTTCTTTCTGGGGAAACATTCCCTTTAGTGGAACATACGCTCTTACGGGAGCGAGTGAATTATTTTTTGGGCAGCCAGTATTCAGTAAGCAGTAATCAGCATGAGAAGTTATTCAGATTCACCCAACATACTGACTACCGCCTACTGTTTACTGTTCACTGTTTACTGTTCACTGTTTACTGTTCGCTGCTTACTGATTACTTCTTCTTCGACTTCTTTGGCGCTTTCTTTGCCTTTGAAGCCGGTGTATCCTTCAATGCGGCACGCGCGGCAGCGAGCCGGGCGATCGGAACGCGGAACGGCGAGCAGCTGACGTAATTCTGATTGATCTCATGACAGAATTCAACGCTCGACGGTTCGCCTCCATGCTCACCGCAGATTCCGACTTTAAGATCGGAACGCACCGAGCGGCCCTTTTCGATGGCCATTTTCATTAACGCTCCAACCCCGACCCGGTCTAATACTTCAAACGGGTCTTTGGGAAGGATTTCCATCTCGACATAAGGAATAAGGAACTTCGCTGCGTCGTCGCGGCTGACTCCCAGCGTCGTTTGCGTTAAGTCGTTCGTTCCAAAGCTGAAGAACTCCGCAACCGTCGCAATTTCGTCCGCTGTGATAGCGCCTCGAGGGATCTCGATCATCGTCCCGACGAGATACTTGAACTTCACTCCTTTTTCCTTCATCACTTCGCCCGCAACCCGGCGGACAATCTTCTCCTGGTTCTCAAGCTCCTTCACGTTGCCGACGAGCGGTATCATCACCTCCGGCTCAACCTTGATCCCTTTCGCCTGAATGTTCGCCGCAGCTTCGAAAATTGCCCGCGACTGCATTTCAGTGATCTCCGGGTAGATAATGCCCAAACGGCATCCGCGTAAACCGAGCATCGGGTTGAATTCGTGCAGGCTTTCAACACGATGATGCACTTTTTCAAAACTGATGCCGATCTCGGCGGCCAGCTGACGTTGCGCTGCTTCATCGTGTGGAACGAATTCGTGGAGCGGTGGATCGATGGTCCTGATGGTGACCGGCAGGCCGTTCATCGCCTCGAAAATTCCCTCGAAGTCTGTCCGCTGCAGCGGAAGAAGCTTTGCGAGCGCCGCTTTGCGCTCTTCCACCGTATCCGCCAAAATCATTTCGCGCATCGGACCGATCTTGCCTTCGCCGAAGAACATGTGTTCGGTTCTGCACAAGCCGATTCCTTCGGCACCAAATGCCACGGCGTTGAGCGCCTGGTCCGGCTGATCCGCGTTCGTCCGGATCTTTAGGCGGCGGTATTTGTCTGCCCAGGACATGATTTTTGCATACTGCTGATAGACCGGAGCTTCTTTCGGTGCCAGTGTTTTATTGACCAGCACCTGCAGCACCTCGGACGGCTTTGTCGCCACTTTTCCTTCGATAACTTCGCCCGTCGTTCCATCCAGCGAAATCCAATCGCCTTCTTTAATCACCTTGCCTTTGACCTTCATTGTGTGGGTTGAGTAATCGATATCGAGCGATGCACAGCCTGCAACGCAGACTTTTCCCATCTGACGTGCAACGAGTGCTGCATGCGATGTCATGCCTCCGCGTGCGGTCAGAATTCCTTCCGCTGCATCCATACCTTTGATGTCTTCGGGAGAAGTCTCGATGCGCGTGAGAATCACAAGCTCGCCCCTCTTCTTCCATGCCTCGGCGTCGGGTGCATTGAATACGACACGGCCCGTTGCAGCGCCAGGTCCTGCATTCAATCCCTTGGCAAGCAGCCGGCCGCTTTTCACTGCAGCCTCTTTTTCCTTCAAGTCGAAAACGGGGCGAAGCAGTTGGTTCAGCTGATCGGGCTCAATTCTCTTCAGTGCTTCCTTGTCCGAGATCAGTTTCTCGTCGACCATGTCGACGGCGATCTTTATTGCGGCAAACGCTGTCCGCTTTCCAATGCGGCACTGAAGCATGAACAATTTGCCCTGCTGAATCGTAAACTCGATGTCGTTCATATCGCGATAATGCTTCTCAAGGGTTTTGCGAATCTTATCGAGCTGATTGTAGATTTTCGGGTTGTCTTTTGCGAGCTGAGAGATCGGAAGCGGCGTGCGCGTCCCGGCCACAACGTCCTCTCCTTGAGCGTTCATCAGGTATTCACCATAAAAGACATTCTCGCCCGTTGCCGCGTCGCGCGTAAACGCAACACCAGTCCCGGAATCGTCTCCCATATTGCCGAACACCATCGACTGAACGTTGACGGCCGTTCCCCATGATTCGGGGATGTCGTACATTTTCCGGTAGGCGTTCGCGCGGTCGTTATTCCACGACCCGAACACTGCCCCAATCGCACCCCACAACTGCGCCATCGGCTCCTGCGGAAAATCATTTCCCGTTTTTTCCTTGATTGCTTTCTTGAACTGCGCGACAAGGTCTTTGAGATCGTCTGCCGTGAGCTCCGTATCAAGATGAACTCCCTTCAGCTTCTTTTTCTCTTCGATAATTGCTTCAAACGGATCGATCTCGTCTTTGTGGACCGGCTTCAATCCGAGCACAACATCGCCGTACATCTGAACAAAACGGCGGTAGGAATCGTACACAAAGCGCGGGTTATTCGTCTTCTTTACCAGACCTTCGGCAACTTTGTCGTTGAGGCCCAGGTTCAGAATCGTGTCCATCATCCCCGGCATGGAAGCGCGGGCGCCCGATCGGACCGACACAAGAAGCGGATTCTTCAAATCGCCGAATTTCGCCCCCATCGTTTTCTCTACCTTGCCGATTGATTTTTTCACATCGGCTTGCAGGGATTTCGGATACGTCTTTTTGTTAGCGTAATAGTATGTACAGACTTCTGTTGAAATTGAAAAACCTGCCGGTACCGGCAAACCGATGTTCGTCATCTCCGCCAGGTTTGCACCTTTGCCGCCGAGAAGGTTTTTCATTTCTGCCTTGCCTTCGGCTTTTCCATTGCCGAAGAAATATACAAATTTAGCCATCGTTGTAATTTTTCCTTCTTATTTTATTGTGTGTAATACGTCTGAGTAATTGGTTGATATACCATGTGAATTAAGAGTGTCCCTTGTGCTTGTTGATTTCTTCTAAAAAAGCTCGTCCGATTTTTTCCGTCAACGGATTGAACGTGTCTTTCATCCGTTCTGGATGCCACTGCACCAGCAAAAGAAATGAAACCTCATTCTTATCAGCCCATTCCATTCCCTCAATCGCGCCGTCATCGGACCGGGCACACACCGCCAACCCTTTGCCAGCACGCTCGACTCCCTGATGGTGGAACGAATTGACCTCGCCCAAATTTTTCCCCGGTGATTGCAGCGAGCATCGAATGCTCTTCAATCGTAATGTTATGGCGGTTCTCTTTTCCATCCCCTTCATGATGCCGCGAATACCCGCCGGATTCCAAATCAAGATACAGCGTCCCTCCGCAATAAACGTTGAGGGATTGCATTCCACGGCAGACGCCCATCACCGGCATTCTCTGCGCTAGAGCCTTCTCGATGACCCTAAATTCAAAGTTATCGCGTCGTTCGTCAATACCATTTGTTTGTGCTACACCGTCGCTTCTACCGAAAGCCTTCGGGTGAATATCACCTCCTCCTGTAAGCAGTAAACCATCGCATTGTTCAATTTCGTCCGGTTGATTCTTCTCGTAGGCTAAATCATGAAATTCAATCACCGGATTGAATCGCAATAGCCAGCCTTTATAGGCATTGAATGTATCGTGTTTCAGAGAATTCTTTGTGATACCGATCTTCATCAATTATTTCGTTTACCAAGCGTTCTGTTAATAAACTCGTTCCATTCTTGTCCTTGATGAATTGAAACTTCGATCTCAAGATAGAAGAGCGGATATTTTTCCGATAGATCTAAAGAGGATAACCGTGCCAGATCTTTCTCCGTCGTAATGATATATTCGGCCTTGTATTTCTCTTGCTCCGCAATGATCCGTTGGATATCGGACTCGGAATACGGATGATGGTCTTCGAAAGAAATCATCGAGCTTACTCTAATGCCAAGATCCTTCAAACTGTCTTTGAAACTTTCCGGTTGTCCGATACCGCAAAAAGCGATCGCCTGTTTTCCCTTTATGCTGTTCAAATCCACGCTGAACCCGGTCTTCGCCCTTCGAAACGCTGAAACGGTGAAGGAGCTGGAGAAAATTCTCGCTTTCGAATACCGCGCGATCTCTTCTTTAAGCTTCTCAACATCCACATCCGGCTTCACTTTTGTGATAAGAACCGCGTTGGCCCGTTTCAACGAACTCAATGTATCCCGCCTGGATCCCGCCGGCAGCATTGCCATAGCAAACGGAGAACGAGCTGCATCGATCAATACAATATCCAAGTCGCGATGAAGCGAACGATGCTGAAATCCATCATCAAGGACGATAACCTGCGCATTCAACCTCTCGACGGCGTATCGTGCGCCCCGCACTCTCTGCTCATCGACAACGACGATCGCCTTCGGAAGCCGCGTCGCTAACTGGAACGCTTCATCTCCCGCATTACGCACTGTCGTCTTCAATGAGGATCCGTCCGAAACTTCCACCAATCCATGCGTCTCACGCTTATATCCTCTGCTGACGATTGCGCATCGGATATTGTGTCCTTGCAGCATCTTCGCAATCATTCCGACTACCGGCGTCTTACCGGTTCCCCCCGTTGTGAGATTCCCGACCGAAATAACCGGAACGCTGACATGTTCTGTCCGGAATATTTCCCAATCAAACAATAAATTTCGCAAGAACGACCGCGCATCCATATAGCCATGAAAACGGTAACAATGCCGGAACTGGTTTCATCATTCGGTAATTCTATAATGCCTGCTCTGCCTTTGTGTTCAGCTCGACCAACCGGGTTTGCGTTTCGGTCAAAAAAAGGTCAAGCGACTCATCCTGCAAATCTCCTGGAATCATGAGCGGGTCGCTGTACCACACGCTTACTTTCGAAAACGGCAGCGGAATCTCGAACCGGTCCCAACTCTTTACAATTTTCTTTCGGTCCGCGGAGATACCGACAAGAAAAAGTGGAACGCGAGCCCGTTGCGCAGCACGGACCGCACCCATTTTCATTTGATGGCGCGGCCCTGTCGGTCCATCGGGAGTGATGCACAACGAATTCCCTTGAGTAATCGCGTCAACCATCAAGTGCATGGCTTCTTTTCCGCCGATATGGCTGGAACCTCGGATCATGGTGTAACCCCATCGCGCCAACGTTGCTGAGAGTATTTCTCCGTCTTCACTCTGGCTAACGAGCGCAGCAACCGGTCCGCCGTTTCGCGGACGATGCAGAAACCATCCGGTAAGCATTGATCCGTGCCAGAAAGCGATAACAGATTGCTTATTGTTCTTTCGATAGTTTTCAAAGAGCAACGAATTATATTTTTTCACTCGAAACGTAATACCTAACAACCATGCCGCCAGCCATAAAACCTTTTTCGCGACTGCATTGAGAATATTCTTTACCATCGGCCAGAACGATTATCCATCACGCCGGATTCATTGCAAGGATAGCATCTGCAACATGTACCGACGCTCCTTTTGAGCCGAGCAAACCTTTGACGGCGGAAAGGTCCTTTTTCATTGCTGTCCGCCGCGCATCATTCCTGAGAAGCCCGGAGGCGAGCTCAACGATCTTTTGCACCGTAACATCGTATTGAATAAGTTCCGGCACAATTGTTTTCCCACCAACGATATTGACGAGAGCTATGTTTTTGACCCGCACCAGGGCTCGGGCGATCAGATATGTGAGCCATGACGTTCTATAAACAACGATCATCGGCGTCTCAAAACATGCCGTCTCAAGCGTCGCAGTACCGGAGGTAACGATCGCGAGATCGGCATATTTCATTGCCTCATGCGTCGCATTTTCCACAAAGTGAAGCGAGACATTTGGCGGCAAAAACATTATGAATAATTTTTCATGAAGATTCGGTGCAACGCCGACGACAACTTCGCAGTTTTCTTCATCTCGAAGAACGCCGGCAGCGCGGGCCATCACTGAAAACAGATTCTGGACTTCCTGCTGCCTGCTTCCGGGAATCAAGGCCAATATCTTTTTCGCCGGGTCAATGCCGAAGCGTCTGCAGAATTGATCGCGGGTAAACTCAACATTCAACTCTTCGAGCAACGGATGCCCAACGAAGCGCACATCGATCCCTTCTTCCCGGTATATTTCTTCTTCAAACGGAAATACGACGAGCATGGTATCCACAACGCCCCGCATTTTCTTCACTCTCCCCTTCTTCCAAGCCCATACCTGCGGGCTGATGTAATACACGACTTTCACTCCATGCTTCTTTGCTTTCCGGGCAAATCGCAGATTGAAGCCGGGATAATCTATCAACACAACAACGTCCGGTCTTTTCAGCACAAGCAATTGTTCCAATGTCCGTTCGACTGACCGGATAAGCGGAAGATGCTTCAAAACCTCGATAAATCCCATAAACGATAACTCGCTCACATGGTACGTCAACGCCATTCCTTCGCGCTTCATTTTCTCTCCCCCAATCCCATAGATCTCAATCGACGGCTGCCGTCGCTTCAATTCCCTGACAACTCCCGCACCATGAGCATCTCCCGAAACTTCCCCTGCAATCATCATCACCCGATGAACCATCGTCAGCCCTGCTTTACGAAATATAGAATAATGACTGCGATCGTGATAACGGTGAACGCCTGAAGCGTCCGGCGCTCTGACTGCAATCCACGGGATAACTCCGCCCTGCGCCGGAAGGTGTGCTCCCCGGAGTAGCGGGTAAGGCGCGGCATAAAGCGGTGGACTGCCTGCATGTAGCGTTCATATTCATCGCCAAATGTTGCGTACAAGTATTCTTCCTCTTTCGTTACGATCAATGTGTACTGGAGCAAGAAGAACGCGAAGGCGATGATCGCCAAATACGGCATCAGCGCATTTGCCATAATCCCGACCCCGACGTATATCGTCATATTGCCGAGATAAAGCGGGTTGCGGACATACCCGAAGGGTCCGTCGATGAACAAATGCGTTCCCCCCACACGTCCCGTTGTCCTCGTTTCAGTCCCCGCGACAGAAACTCCCCACAGCCGAATCATCTCGCCGCAGAGCGCAACACAGAATCCCACAACAAGAGAGAGCGGAGTCGGCTGAGCATAGATCAGCATCAAAAGAATGAACGGAATCGGCGTATAACTGCGCAGCTCGAATATTTTTTGCCGAAAGTCCAATCCCTATCCTCTCATGAAAATATCTTTTCGCGCCAGCTCCGCGGTACGTCGCTTGCGCGGCCGCCCCATCTCAACAATCGCTTTGAATTTTGAAAGCACGTCGTCAAACGACTCAAACCGATAGTAGGTGATGTTCTCTCGCTCGCAGTATGTCAGCAGGGACCCTTTTGCAAAGACGACATCGGCATACTTCGCCGGGCATTGGTCTGAAGAACCATTGCCGATATACACAATAACGCTATCATCGCCGGATTTCGTCAACAGATGATTGCGCTTGCAGTTTGCACACATCGTGCATTCTGCGTCCGTGTATGGAAAATGCGGAGTGAGCGTCCCGCCGGCTTCAATAATCAATTCATTAGAGTAAAACGGAAGATGGCTCAATTGCTCGCGATCCAGCACGTGGCGTATGTAGAGGTCGAATCCATCGCTGACAATATGAATAGGAATTGACTTGCTTGCACAATACTGCTCAAAGCGGTGGAATCCTGTGTCGATGGTCTGCCACTCCACGAAAGAATCGAACGCTGCAACGGAGAGCGACTCGACCGTCGCACACGAACGCCGCCAGCCTTCCGGCATTCCGATTTTTCCGTCGCGGGTTTCACGAAATGCCTCCGAACACTTTTCCGGATTCCCGAAAACCTCAAACATCGAATCGCCGATGTCGTTATGGGTGATCGTTCCGTCAAAATCCGTGAACACGATATAGGATAATTCGTCTCTCATTAATTCTGGGCTATGGCATTTTCGTTGAACCTGACTGAGACGAGTTTTGAAACGCCTTCTTCTTCCATCGTCACGCCGTACATTGCGTTTGCCGCTTCCATCGTCCGTTTGTTATGTGTGACGACGATGAATTGCGTGTTGTCGCTGAATTTTCGCAGGATGCGCGAGAAGCGGTCGATATTCGAATCATCCAGCGGCGCATCGACCTCGTCGAGAATGCAAAACGGACTCGGCTTCACAAGATAAATTGCAAAAAGGAGCGCGATGGCGGTCAGCGTCTTTTCTCCTCCTGAGAGTAAATCAATCGACGTAGGCCGTTTCCCCCGCGGCTTTGCAATAATCTCGATGCGGGCTTCAAGGGGGTCGACTCCTTCTTCGAGGCGTAAGTCGCATTCGTCCCCCTCATCAAATAAGCTCTTGAATGTGGTGATAAAATTATCCCTGATCTTGTTGAACGTTTCGCCGAACGTTCGCTGAGCCGTGGTGTTGATTTCCTCAATCGTCGAGAGAAGCGTCTGTTCAGCCTCGACCAGGTCGCTGCGCTGCGTCGTAATGAACTCAAGCCGTTCACTCTCGCTTTTGAATTCGTCGAAGGCGGCAAAATTCACCGGGCCGAGCGAGGCAATTTTTTCTTTCAAAGCCCGCCCCTCTTCGCGCACTGCGTCGATGTCGAATTCTTGAGCATCGGCGTACTCTTTCAATTCAAGAAGGAATCCATACTCTTCTCGCGCTCGGACGACAAGATTTTCCGACTTCATCATCAGCTCCGACAGCTTGATCTCCAGCTCATGGGTCGCTCCGAGCGAATCGTCGTGCAGCCTTCGCTCGTCCTTAATCTTCAGCTCGATATCGTGCATCTGGTTTCGTTTCGCGTTATATTCCGTGTCGACACTTTTCCCCCGGTCTACCATCACCTGGAGTCCTGAACTCAACCGCTGGAGTTCGGCTTCGGTTTCCAAGAGCTCTTTTGCCAGCCGTTCGATCTCAGCTTTTGCTTCAGCGATATCGCGGTCCCGCTGTGAAAGAGTAACAATGATGTTATCAACCGTTTCGCGGGTGTACTCAAGTTCCCTGGCAATATTTTTTTCTTCATTCTGAAGATTGAGAAGCGTAACATGAGCTTTGTTCGTCGCGTCGGAATATTCGCTCCACAACACTTCCATCGTTTCCAATTCACTCGCAGCCGCGCCGGAATTTTGCTCGTTCGTTGACCGTTCTTTTTCTAAACGGTTGATCTCCGGCACGAGAACGTCAAGTTCCATTTGCAGCTCTTCTGCTTCAGCCGCAAGCTTCACGTTCTCCGAGGAGTTCCGCTCCATATTCTCATTGATGCGCTTTTTTCTCAAACTCGATTTGAGCGATGCGCATCTCGACGCCGGTCATTTGCTGCTCGATGCGTTTTGCATTGCCCGACAACGTCTTGAGCTCTATCGAAGCCAGTGCATTCTCTTTGTCCGAGACATCCCTGCGAAGTGTTGCCAGTGATTTATCGAGCGCGGCGGTCTCGGTTTCGAGTTCGGCAATTTGGCTCTTCTTGCCGATCATTCCGCCGTCATCAGCACGAAGGCTTCCCCCCTTCAAGACGCCCTGACCCGTAACGATTTCGCCGTCAAGGCTAACGCATTTAAGGAGCGATCCGCTGCCGATGACAGCCGATGCGGCGTTCACATCGTTCACCAGCAGCGTGTTATCAAAAATATAATCGCAAAGAATGTTGAATGCCGGGTCGCAAGTGATGACATCCCGTGCCCAGCCTACAACTCCATCGCCGGCAACCTGCTGGCGCGGGCTTTTCAGCTCTGGAATACGGTCGAGGCAGATGAAGGTTGCCTTCCCTTTTTGATTTTTTTTGAGGACATCAATGCCCCGGTATGCTTCTTCGATATTTTTCACAACAATGAAGCTCGCAGCCTCACCAAGTGCCGATTCAATGGCGATGCGGTACCGCGTATCCGTCGAGACAGCGTCGGCGACGGTTGTTTGAACATTCGCCTTCCACTCGTCATTTGTGATGAGAAATTTTGCGCCCTCGGAAAACCCATCGTAACTTTCAACCAGGCCTCTGAGAAATTCCAGTCGAGCATGCCGCCGATCAAGGACGCTGCGGACTTCAAATTCCTTATTTCGAAGAGATTCGATTTCTTTTTCCAACGCCGCTTTATATGCTTCGGTTTGATGCACACGAACCTCGGCCTCCGCATAT
>CAWJKX010000147.1:0-4020 GCA_963843065.1 uncultured Bacteroidota bacterium | reverse complement strand
GCCTTTAAGGAAGATATATTTTGGTGAGGAAAAAGGTTGCCCGTGTTGTTCGGGCGACCTTTTTTATTTTGCAAATGCGGTTGTGAAACAATTAAGAACTGATGTTACGCAGAGTTTAAAAGCTTTGCCACGAAGGCACTAAGACACAAAGACTTTTTAAGGAAAGCGTAATTCTGTTAAGTCCATTAATTAAAAAGGTTGTTTTTCTTTGTGACATTTTGTGGCGATAACATTGGGCTTTTGCGTAACATACGTTAAAAATATTTGGAAATAGAAACGGGATTACAATGTCATTGAAACGTTGCGTTGCGCTTCTTTTTATCATGGTGTCTGCGGCGTATACTCAGCAATCTCCCTATTTCCCGCGAACTGGCGCCAACGCGGCTGCGGAAATTCTAAGGGAAATGAAGAATCCCAGCGTGTACCTGGTCGTTGCCTTGGCTCCGGGTTTTGAAGACCGTGCTTCGATAGCGAATTTCAGAATTGGCAACGGTGCAAACGTTGCTGTCGTCTACGCGACCAATGGAGAAGATATCCCAAGTGATTTCAGCGGTGAAATGTTTTACCAGCTTGCTTCACGCAGGAAAGAAGAGGCGTATCAAGCGCTTTCGTACCTCGGCGTCCAATCGTATTTCCTCAATATCTCCGTCAGCGAATTCTCAAACGGTAACAGCTGCTTTCAGCCGACGGCTGCGCTTACCCAAATATTAAACGACCGCCTTGACAGCGTGGTCGCCCAAATAAAGCCCGATGTTATTGTGTTAGATCGTGATCCTTTCAGTGAGGACAAAGAATCGGCACGCATCATTTATCTTAAACATCTGATCATTCATAATCTCCGGGACAAAATAAAGGCGTCGCGATGGAATGTGAAACGGTTTTTCGGCGAGACTATTGAAAATGAAAATGCCGTTGTCGTCCCTGTTGAACAAAAGGATGCGGTGTGGTCAGAAAGCTATGGTGCGATGGCACAGAAGGCGGAAGAATCGTATTCAAGTTTACGGTACCAAATTCCCGTGTGGACGGCAAGAACCCCGCATCGCTATCTTCAACTTTATCCGGAGAGAATGAAATCGCCGTACCCTTTAAACAAAGGACTGCCGCAAATCGGTGCAACCGTAAAGGCAGTTGAAGCGACGATACATTCCATTGCGTCAATTGACAAATCGTTGAGCCGAGAAAAACAGCTTGAGATGCTCCGTCCGGCGATCGCTCAAGTTGATGCGTTCATACAAAGCCACGCGCAATCGTTGGATCCAACCGATGTAAGAGTGCTTGCCACCTGGAAATTCCAGCTCGAAAACCTTCGGTGCCAGATTTTGGATGTTAAGATTCCGTACAGCGTCAGCGATACGATTGTAACCCCGATCCAGGTTTTCTTCCTTCAATTTGGCAATTTGGACGCCGTCAGCAACAGCGGCAAAACGCAAATTCTATTCCCCGGAGTCGTTCAAAAGCAGTGGATTGTCAACGAATCGCAAAGTACTTTTTACCCCTTGAAAGACAGTTCGCGGTTTAGGGTTCTCTCTCCTCGATCTATGAGCCTGAATTCGACTGAAACACCGCAGGGATTCGTTGCCATGCAGGTACGGACATCGCTGATTTTTATCGTGAGCCACCAGGATGCTGATCCAAACCGCAACTTCATGTACAGGGAAGAGATACCGCTTATTATCGCACCATTTCGCTCGGTCGAGGTGCTGTCGCCGCAGGTGATAATGCACGGCGATACAAATCTTTACCTGCGTTTCAGAAGCAATGTGCGGGACAAAACAAAGGGGGCGGTCTACGTCAATGATCCGGTAGTTTCATCAGCCGCAAAAAAAAATAGAATTGCCGGGGAAGAATTTTGTCGAGATGGATACACTTCTTCTGCTTTGGAAAGACACTGTTCTGACTGCCCCGCACGAAGCAACGATTTGGGCCAGTGGAGGAAATCCTGTAGGAAGTTTCGCAGTTCGGCCTCTTGATGTCAAGGTCAAAGCCAACGCACGAGTTGCAATTTGTTCGGCGATTGAGAACAGCCCGGTGCAGATCGCCCTTCGCCGGCTTGGTGTCCCAGCAAAACTCCTGGATTCGACGAACTTCTCGAGCTTTGGGTTATTTCATAATTCCGTGATAATCGTGGATCAATTTTCCTTCAATAAATTCCTTGGATTTGGCAAGCAGTTGGATTCGATGGAACAATGGCTCAGACATGGCGGCAGGCTGATCATTCTTCCACAATATGGAACAGAACGGATCAATCCATTCCTGGGAAATGAAATTACATTTACTGATCTGTCTGCAGGTGATTGCAAAGAGGAGCTGTTTATTGATTCGACAGACGCGCTATTTCAGTTTCCCAACATGATTGAAGAAAGCAGCTTCACTGAGAGAACCGTTCGCAATCTCTTACAGTGGACTCGCGGATAAAAAGAGGGGCGACTCAAAAGTATTGATGAAGTCCGGCACACGTGTACTCATTTTGGAAAAACATTTGGAAGCAGGGGAGAATACTTTACTGCGCAATGAATCTTTTCCCGAGGCTGCTCGATCTTCATAAAGGTTCGTATGAATTGCTGGCAAACCTCATCAGCGGGGGATCGGAGTAATGACTGTTCGTAATGAAAATACATTAACGATGGCGAGCGTATGAATCCGTCTGTTATTGTTCTGACTCTTATTTGCGCTTTGTTCCCGCTCAGCACCCTTCCGTTCTTTTCAGAACGGGAAGAGTGTTCTATCCCTCCACTATCAATGGCAGATTCAACGGCAGCGGTGTTGGAAGGAGTTGTCGTCGATTATACGTTCGGTAGCTTGGTGAACGCCGCCTCATTCTCTGCGGCTTCCGATGGCAGTCTTTTTGTGCTTGACGAAGGAAATAACGCCCTCACGCAATTTGCTGCCGACGGTTCAGCGGTGAAAACTATCGGCGGAAAAGGGTGGGGCAACTTCGAATTCGACCAGCCGACAGGTGTATGCGCATCGTTTCCGCTGAATATCTATGTCGCGGACTATAACAACCGGCGCGTCCAGCAATTCGACCGCAAATTAAATTATGTTCAGTCCATTACCGACCAGAATTTACCGTCGTCGTACAGCGGAGAATTTTATCCGACAGCATGTGCAATGTCGTCGCAGGGAGAGCTGTTCATTCTCGAAACTCAGGGAAAGCGCGTTTTAAAATTCGATCAGAATCAAATCTTCCAGATGGAGTTCGGTTCTTATTCATGGGGGGTGGGCGCATTGTCCGATCCGAGGGATATTACCATGGCACCTTCGGACCGTGTGTTTGTTCTCGATGCTCATCGGGTTGTCGCATACGACATCTTCGGCAATTATCTCAGCTCCTTTTCTTTGCTTTCGCCCGAAAGCCCGAAAGCTATCACCAGCACGAAAGATGCAATAGTTGTCACATTTCCTTCATCGATCGCGGTATTTTCGTGGGATGGGAGGCCGCAATTCCAAATTTCTTCCCAAGCGGTGATCGGACTCCCTTCAAACAGTGAATTCCGGGATGCGCTGCTCGTACCTCCTCTGAAAGCTGTGGATCCTCGTAAAATTATTATACTTACCAGCCACGAAATTGTGGTTGTACGGCAGGGTCCGTGAACGTCGAAATTTTTGGCAGGATAGATCACTGAGGCGTCCGAAAGCTGAACACTGCTGGCTGGACCAACGAGTTGTATCTTTAAAAAAAATCCCGTATTATTTTCTTAATCAATACCGTCTGCCAGGGGGCGGACGGATTTCTATCACACTAACAAAAAGAGGGGGTCTTATGTCAAAAAGCTTAAACAAAGTGCAGCTCATCGGAAATCTGGGGAAAGATCCGGAGCTGAAATATACAAGTGCGGGCGTTGCAGTGGCGACGTTCTCGATTGCAACAAGCGATTCGTGGAAGGACCAGGAGGGAAATATTCAGGAACGGACCGAGTGGCATAACATTGTTGCGTGGAGAAAGCTTGCCGAGATTTGCGGCGAATGGCTGAAAAAAGGAAAACGTGTCTATATCGAAGGAAAGCTGCAGACGCGCAG
>CAWJKX010000146.1:0-8143 GCA_963843065.1 uncultured Bacteroidota bacterium | reverse complement strand
GAAGAAACTCGGTTTGGGTGTGAATGCAGGCCATGGCTTGAATTACATGAATGTACGCGCGGTCGCGAACATTCCCTTTATTGATGAAATGAGCATCGGCCATGCCATTATTTCGCGATCGATGTTTGTTGGATTGGAACGTGCGGTAAGAGAAATGCTGGATATCGTCTCTGGTAAATGAGGCGATACATCGAATCACTGAAAGCATCTCAAAATATCCCAAACATGTCATTCTGAACAAGTCCCGCGGAAGCGGGACGAAGTGAAGAATCCACGACATAGAAGCTTCGTAGATTTGCGATGCTGAGTCGTCATGGATTCTTCACTCCGCTTCGCTCCGTTCAGAATGACATTACAAAGCATTTTTGCTATGGCTTCACACTAATCCCCCATCGTCAGCTTGCGGATATCGTCGCGAAGTTTAGCAGCTTTTTCGTATTCTTCTTTTTCGATCGCCTCGTGGAGCGATGTTTGCAATTGTTCAAGTTTCGAAGTGTGCTTCTTGATAACAGCGGGGGGATCAGTTTTCGGCTCGGTGCTCGTCTCTTCCTCTTCACCGTCGGCAACAATGCCGGCTTCATTCAATACCTCTTCCGCGACAAAGATCGGAACCCCGTACCGCACCGCGAGAGCGATGGCATCGCTTGGCCGTGAGTCTACTTCCTGGCTGTCGCTCACTCCTTCGATCGTTATTTTTGCGTAGAAGGTACCGTCGCGCAATTCATTGATGTACACGTCTTGCAGCGACACGCCGAATGTATCGATGATATTTTTCATCAGGTCGTGCGTGAGCGGACGCGGCGGCTTAATCCCTTCCATCTCCAATGCAATCGACTGAGCTTCAAACGCGCCGATAATGATCGGCAATCTGCGATTGCCGTTCATCTCTTTCAGGATCAGCGCATACGCTCCGCCGCTTGACGGACTTGTCGATAATCCTAAAATATCAACTTGAACTTTCTCCACGCCAAATCCTCTCAAAAAGAATTTCTCTACACCTAAAGCGAGTATATAAAAAAACCATCTGAATAGCAACTCACCACATCACAATTGCATTTTATTTTTCTTTCCCTTTTTTAAGTTCTGCCGTCAATGCCGGTACAACGTCGAAGGCATCACCGACGATCCCATAGTCGGCAATAGAAAATATCGGTGCGTCTTTATCTTTATTGATGGCAACGATGTACTTTGAGGATGACATTCCTGCAAGATGCTGCACCGCCCCGGAAATCGCAACGGCGATATAGAGAGACGGCGCTACCGTCTTTCCAGTCTGACCGACTTGTTCGTCGTGCGGCCTCCATCCTGCATCAACAACGGCCCGGGATGCTCCGACGGCGGCATTCAATATCGCAGCAAGATCCTCGATCAAAGAGAAGTTTTCCGGACCCTTCAAACCACGCCCGCCGGAAACAATAATGTCTGCCTCCGCGACATCTTTCTTTCCGCTCGACGTTTTTATCTCTTTAGCAATAGCCCCAAAATCGTCATCCGTCAGCGGAACATTCCTTTTCTCCACAACAGCCGATACAGGTGATGCTGTGCCGGCAGAAAAAACGTTCGGCCTGAGAGAAAACATTTTCACTCGCGATTTTACGCGGACATCAACCATCCCTTTTCCGGCATAGACGGGACGCGTGGCAATGACATCGCCATTTTCAACGCGTAGGGCAGTACATTCCGCAGCCAGCCCTGCATCGATTTTCACCGCGACCCGCGGCGAAACGTCTTTTCCTAAAGAGCTTGCCGGGAAAAAAACAAATTCAGCCGACTCCTGCCGTACAATTTCTGCCACAACTTTCGCATACGCTGTAGTCGAATAATTCTCAAGGCGGGAGTCTTCGACAACAATCACTTTGGCCGCACCATACCCTCCGACCTCGCCAGCAATCGAGGAAACATTCCCGCCGACAACCAACGCAACGACCTCTGCCGAGAGTTGGTCTGCTATTGTCTTTGCTGCCCGAACAACTTCAAAGGCAGTCTTCCTCAATCGATTATTTCGCTGCTCAGCAAACGCAATAATCTTCATAACTTCTTTATCCTGAGTATAATCAGATGACTTTTGCCTCTTCGCGGAGCAATCGCACGAGTTCCGGAACCGCAGAAGCATCCGTTCCCACAATCCTGCCGGGAACTTTCGCCGCTGGTTTCTTCAGTGCAAGGACCTCAACTTTAGATTCGACGGGGCTGATCGTCCGTTCTTCAATTTGCTTCCGTTTTGCGTCCATAATTCCTTTTAGCGACGGATAGCGGGGCTGGTTCAAGCCTTTCTGGGCCATGATAACGACGGGTAATTTGGAATGAACGACTTCGTTGCCTCCTTCAACTTCCCTTTCCGCCACGACAGCGCCCGCTGTAATTTCCAATTTCACGACGACCGAAATGGACGGCATGCCGAGCATCTCCGCCACCAGACCGCCGACCTGGGCATCATCGTAATCGATGGATTGCTTTCCACACAACACAACATCGGGGGAGTATTCTTTCGCATAGTCGGCAAGGGCACGCGCGACGGCATACGAGTCGCGCGTCGAAGAATCCTTCAGCAGCACAGCCTTATCGCAGCCCATCGCCAATGCTTTGCGAAGCGCTTCCTTGTGCATGTCGCCGCCGACCGAAACGACGACGACCTCGCCGGTGAACTTTTCGCGCAGTTTCAACCCCTCTTCTACGGCGTATTCGTCGTACGGGTTGAGCATAAAATTCACTCCCGCTGTATCGATGGTCTTCCCGTCAGCAGCGACTTTCACTTTCGTCTCTGTATCGGGAACGTGGTTAACGAAAGCTAAAATTTTCATAGTGGTTTGGAAGTGTTCACAGAAGTTCTTGGAGCACGGCAAGAAATGTTTGGTTTTCCTTTTCCGTACCGACATTGACGCGGAGCGTCCGTTCGAGCATAGGATACGAACTCACATCACGGACAAGGACGTTTCGCTGAAGGAGCCGGTGAAACAGCGAACCGGCATCGTGGCGCGTTTTAAAGATAAAGAAATTTGTATCAGAAGAAAATACTTCGACGCCATTGAACGAACGGAGAGCGCTGAACAAAATCTTCTTTTGATTTTTGATGAATGCGATCCGCTCGTCGACGATCTCTTTCCGTTCCATGAGTTTCATGGCAACCGATGCCGAAAATGCGTTGACAGTGAACGGGATTTTCGGCTTCAACAGCTCAGCACATAACGCCGGCCTCGCAAGAAGATAGCCGATCCTGAGGCCGGCCATGCTGAATGCCTTCGAAAACGTCCGCAAAACAATGAGCCGATCGTACTTTTCGAGCAGCGATTGAACGCTTCGTTTCTCAGAAAATTCTATATACGCTTCATCAACAAGAACAAGAGAAGGTGTGCCGGTCAGAATTTTTTCAACATCATCGACCGAGATCGACTGGCCCGTCGGGCTGTTGGGGGAAACAATTACAATGAGTGCCGGTTTTTCTTTTCGGGCAGAACCCAGAATTTCTTCTGACGGGAATGACAGATCATCCTTCATCATGACCGATACCACATCGCCATCAAACACTTTGACCGCTTTTTCGTAGAGAAAAAATGACGGGGAGGGAATCAACACCTTTGTTCCTCTGGAGACCGTTGCCATAAGGATCGTGTACATCAACTCGTTCGAACCATTCCCTGCGATAATCCCTTCCACCGGATGGTGGACGAATGACGAGAGCGCCTGAAGCAGTTCGGTGGGAAAAACATCGGGATACCGGTTCCATGAACTCTTTAAAAACTCCTCAGTAAGTTCGCGCTTGATCTCGTCAGGCACATCGAATGGATTTTCGTTTTGATTGAGTTTGATCAACCCAGGCTGAAGTGTTTTTCCCTTAACGGCATAAGTTTCCAACGCCCGCACACTTGGCTTTATGTTGTCGAGAAAATTCACCGTTGTTTTCTCCTTCCGCGCAAACGGGCAGAGAGAGCATGCGCCGTCAGCCCCTCATGCTCGGCAAACCGAGCGACCTTCTCGCTGACAGATTCCATTGTGCGCCTGGAGTAATTCACGACGCTCGATTTCTTCATAAACGTATCGACCGAAAGGGGCGAAAAGAAACGAGCGGTCCCTTCCGTCGGAAGGACATGATTCGGTCCGGCAAAGTAATCGCCGACAACTACCGGCGAGAAGTTTCCGAGGAAAATAGAGCCGGCATTTCTGATATTTTTCAACACAGCGTTGTCATTGTTCGTAATAATTTCCAGATGTTCTGGTGCAAGTTGATTGACAATATCAGCCCCCTGCTGTAGACCCTTCACCAGGAATATAGCCCCATGATTTTTCAATGATGTAGCAATAATTGATTTTCTCGGAAGGATGGTTATCAGCTTCTTCAATTCTCTCTTCACTTCTTCTGCGAGCCGCGGACTTGTCGTAACAAGAATTGAAGACGCGAACTCATCGTGTTCAGCCTGAGCCGCCATGTCCGAAGCGATAAAATCAGGGCGTGCACTGTCATCGGCAAGAATAACAATTTCACTGGGACCTGCGATGCTGTCGATACCGACTTTGCCGAAAAGCATTTTTTTAGCCGTTGCAACAAAAACATTCCCGGGACCGACAATGACGTCAACGGCGGGAATTGTTTTTGTGCCGTACGCGAGGGCCGCGACAGCCTGCGCCCCGCCGACCCGAAACACTCTTTTGATTCCAAGAATTGCCGCGGCGGTGAGCACGTCGCGATGGACGTTTCCTTTCTTGTCAGGCGGCGAAACCAGAGCAATTTTTTTTACGCCGGCAACTTGTGCAGGAATAATGTTCATCAACACGGTGGAGGGGTATGCGGCTTTCCCTCCAGGGACATAAACACCAACTCGCTCAACGGGAAGATACCGCTGCCGAAGATCGGAACCAAACTTCTCTTTCACTCTCCATGACGCACGTCGCTGGCGGCTGTGAAATCTTCTAATCTTTTTTGCGGCTTCGACGAGAAGATGAACAAATTCAGGGTCGGCGTTTGACAGCGCTTTGCGAATTTCTCTTTCAGGAACAGCAAGAGATGTCAGTACCGCACCGTCGAATTTCTTGGTATAGAATCGAATCGCGCTGTCTCCGTGAAGTTGAACTCGGCGAATAATAGCGGCAACGGCTTTCTCGATGGCCGGAGATGACGTGTTGGAGTTTCGCAAAATGACTTGGGGATAAAAGCGCAAAGATCGAATGTCGAATTGCCGTACCATAATCCTCAGAAATAAATTTCTGAAAAAATATACTTATAAATCGTACGACAATCAACGGAATGAGAAAAAGAGGGGGATTTCTAGATCTTAGGTAAGAGGCATCCATCTCGTTCCCAAAGTCCCTTTGGGAACGTATTATCATGAAGTGGTGCCTCCGTTGCGTTCCCAATCAGAGATTGGGAACGAGAGACGAGTGGAGAAAACGAGGTGGGCTATCGGATGGGTAGATGTCGGACACATTATCAGAAAGTCATTTGAGAAATGTGTCCGGCATCCATAATCTTATTTTTCGGATATCAGCTGCCTGATCTTCTGAACAACTTCGTCGTCCGTAGGAATCTTTTTCGGCGCATATCGGGCAACGACGCGACCATTGCGGTCAACCAAAAATTTTGCAAAGTTCCATCCAATATCTCCTTTGAAATCGGTTCCCGTAGTCAAATAACGATACAATGGATGCTGGTCGTCTCCCTTGACGCTGATTTTTGAAAAGAGGTCAAACGATACATGATAGGTGTTGTCGCAGAATGTTTTAATCTCCTCGTTCGTGCCGGGCTCTTGTGCGCCGAAGTTATTTGCCGGAAACGCAAGGATCTTGAACCCTTTGTCTTTATATGATTCGTAAAGACTTTCTAAGTCCTTATACTGTGGGGTGTTTCCGCAGAGGGAGGCAACATTCACAATCAATAGAACATCGCCTTTATAATCCGCAAGGGATTTGTCTTTGCCGTCGATGGTCTTCATCGTAAAACCATAGACTCCGGTATTATTGTTCATTCTCTTCTTCTCCAAAGTAGTGTCCTGCGATTGGGCGAAACTTGCCGCGCATAATGCCAACGCCGCCGCCAAAATAAATTGTCTTTTCATCGACACAAGGTCCTTTCTTATATTATTGGGGATGTAATGATAACCAATAGCGGAACAAGTACGTTCCAAGAATCGAACAGGGTTTCACCATTGCTGATGAAACCCTGTTCTCATTGCTGGACTCTGCGGCTTCCTACGTCCCGGCGCTGTAATCTTCCATATACAGTTTCTGCTCGGCAGTCAGGCTATCGATCTTAATACCCTGCGTCGACAGTTTTACGCCTGCGATTTCCTGATCCTGTTCAACAGAAATGTCGTACACCTTATTCTCGTACTTCTTCCCCTTCTTGAAGACCTCGGCAAGGCGCAGCTGCGACATGAATTGATTCGCGAACGACATGTCCATGACTTCGGACGGATGCCCTTCGGCGGCGGCTAAGTTAACGAGCCTCCCCTGCGCGAGAACATAAATGCGCCGGCCGTCTTTTGTTACGTACTCTTCATTATTCGGACGAATTTCGCGGATGCTTTTCGTCTGTTTCTTCAGATCACCCAGATTGATTTCACAATCGTAGTGCCCCGTATTACAGATAATGGCGCCATCCTTCAACAATTTAAAATGACGGCCGACGATAATATCCTTCACGCCGGTTGCCGTAATGAAGATGTCGCCGATTTTTGCCGCTTGATCCATCGTCATCACGCGGTATCCTTCGAGCGTCGCTTTTAATGCAGCGGTCGCCTTCACCTCGGCGACAATAATATTTGCGCCAAGCCCTTTTGCACGCATCGCAACACCCCGGCCGCAATGTCCATAGCCGGCAATGACGACATTTTTCCCTGCTATTAGTACGCTAGTCGCGCGAATAACGCCGTCAATTGTCGATTGTCCCGTTCCGTAGACGTTATCGAAATCCCATTTCGTCTCGGCATCGTTCACGGCGATCACGGGATATTTCAGCGCGCCGTCTTTTGCCATCGCCCGAAGCCGGTGAACACCTGTTGTTGTCTCTTCGGTTCCTCCGATAATTTCCGGGATCAACTCCTGATGCTTGTTGTGAACGGTAAAAATCAAGTCCGCGCCGTCGTCAAGCGTCAGGTTCGGCTTGAATTTGAGAGTCTCGTCGATGCACCAATAAAATTCTTTCACGTTCATGCCGTGCCAGGCGAAGATCGAAACGCCGTCGTCTGCAAGGGCAGCAGCGACCGCATCGTTGGTCGAAAGCGGGTTGCATCCGCTCCAGCTTACCTGTGCGCCCGCTTCAACAAATGTCTTCACGAGCACCGCCGTTTCTTTGGTGACATGCAAACATCCCGCAATCCGGAAGCCTTTCAACGGCTTCGATGTCTTGTATTTTTCACGCAAAGCCATCAGCACCGGCATTCGTGATTCAGCCCATTCGATAAGCTTATGCCCTTCCGCAGCAAGTTTTAAATCCCTGACTTTAAAGTGCCCTTTTTTCTCGTTCATGCGTTCTCCAAAATCCTTTAGTAATTTTTTGATGATGATCGGTGCCACTGTCAACTATTTTATAGCACGCTTTAATATCGGTACAAGATCGAGCACTTCCCATGTAAAATCTTTATCGTCGCGTCCGAAGTGGCCGTACGAAGCTGTCTTTCTGTAAATTGGCCGAAGGAGATTCAGCCTGTCGATGATGCCTCGCGGCGTCATATCAATTTCATTTTTCAAAATCCGGGAGATTTCAGAATCAGGAATTTTTCCCGTCCCGAACGTATTCACGTAAATCGACACCGGTTCCGCGACACCGATTGCATACGCAACCTGAATCTGGCATTCCGTCGCCAGTCCTGCTGCGACAATATTCTTCGCGAGATGCCGGGCCGCGTACGCAGCGCTCCGGTCAACCTTTGACGGATCTTTTCCGGAGAATGCACCGCCGCCATGGGGTGCGCGCCCGCCGTACGTATCGACGATAATTTTTCTTCCCGTCAAGCCGCTGTCGCCGTGCGGTCCGCCGATTTCAAAACGGCCGGTCGGATTGACGTAGTATTTCGTTTTTTTGTCGAGCAGATGTTCCGGGATAACTTTCCCAATAACATGGTGAATGACGTCTTCTCGAATGCGCTTCTGAGATGCGTCCGCATCGTGCTGTGTGGAAATGACAACAGTGTCAACGCGGACCGGTGTGCTG
>CAWJKX010000145.1:0-17333 GCA_963843065.1 uncultured Bacteroidota bacterium | reverse complement strand
AACAGATAGATGAGTATTTGCGTAAGAGCGTTCAGCGAGGAAGGGTCGATGGTATTTTATTTTTTTCCATGAAACTGCCGATATCGTTTGTTGATAAGTTCAAGGACCATTCAAAGCCGGTTGTTCTTGTTGACACATTTCATGAACAGTTTGATTCGCTGGCCGTCGAAAATTTCCAAGGTGCAATGGTCGCAACAAATCATTTGGTTTCCCTCGGCCACAAAAACATCGGCATGATCAGCGCGAACATCAACAGCGTTCCGGCGCGGGAGCGTATCGCAGGATTCAAGGATGCGATAACGTCAGCAGGGCTGGAAGTCCATCCCGAGAATATCACCGTGAGCAAACTGACGAAACAGGATGGATTCAGCAGAGAGGCCGGGTATCAATCGATGAAGGAAATGCTGAGCAACGGTTCTCCATTGCCTACCGCCATTTTTATTTCGAGCGACGTGCAGGCAATCGGCGCGATGAGCGCTCTTCGGCAGCATGGAGTTAAAGTGCCCCGCGACGTTGCCGTGGTGAGCTTTGACGATATCGAACTCGCAGAGCAGTTTGGCTTGACGACGATGAGGCAGCCGATGTACGAAATGGGAGAACTGGCTGTCGAAAAACTGATTTATCGTATGGAACATCCTTCCGCACCGCCATCGCAGATAAATTTTTTACCGAAGCTGGTCGTGCGCGCTACTTGCGGTATGAACAAAATGTATTCTCCAGTTGAAGATTTTGTCCACGCAAAAGATTAGATCGTCTTTTGCCCAACGCGTGAAACCTTTTTAAGCGGAGTCTTATCGATGATTAATTTTTACCGCTTGTTCTTGGTCGTATTGCTGCTGAGTTCGGTCGCTTCCGGCGGAACCACCGGAAAAATCAGCGGCACAGTGAAAGACAGTCAAACGGGAGAAGCTCTTATTGGGGCCAGCGTCGTAATCGAAGGGACATCGATCGGCGCGGCAGCGGACCTCAATGGTTTCTATGTGCTTCTCAATATTCCTCCTGGAACGTTTACGCTTGCAGCTTCGGCGGTCGGCTACCATAGAATGGAGGTCTCGAACGTTGCAGTCTCGAGCGATCTGACTACTGCTATTGATTTCCCGCTAGTCTCATCGGCTGTGGAAGAGAAAGAAGTCGTTGTCATCGCCGAACACCCGCTCGTTCAGAAAGATCTCACGGCGACCACCGCCATTGTCAACGGCGATCAGATCAACGCTCTTCCGGTCACGGAAGTCGGTCAAGTGCTTTCGCTCCAGGCGGGATTTGTCGCCGGCAGTTTACGTGGAGGAAGGAGCGGCGAAGTGGCCTATTGGATTGACGGTGTTCCAATTACCGATGCGTATGACGGGGGTGAAGTTGTTGAAGTGAACAAAAGCTTCGTTCAGGAACTCCAGCTCGTCTCCGGTGCATTCAATGCGGAATACGGACAGGCGATGTCTGGTATTGTGAACATTTCGACGAAAGAAGGGGGACCAAAATTCGCGGGCGGAGCGGGATTCTATATCGGACAGCACGCCTCCTCGAGCCGGGAAAACATACGATAGTCTTGGTCATGAGACTTCGGAGCTCTTTCCCGGGACTCAATAAGCTCAACCCTAATGGAATTCGCAACTATGAATTCAACCTCAGCGGTCCCGCTTGTCGGCAACGATCTGACGTTTTTTGGAAACGGCCGCTACATTTATTTTGGCGGGTGGCTCAACGGTTTCAATCGCTTTAATCCGAATAATGTGTCGTATACCGACAGCACCGGCGCATATCATCTTTACAGGGATCCATCAGGCAAAGGGGATAGTTCTCTTGTCTCCCTGAATTCGAGTGAACGCTACTACGGCCAGGGAAAATTAACATGGCGCGTATCACCGATGCTCAAGATAACGGGGAATTTTATTTATGACAATACAAAATCCAAACCCTACGGAAGTTCGAACGAAGGCGATCGGAGTTATTTCTACGATCCGAATGGACTGGGAAATGACTATAATACCAGCAATACGTTCATCTTTCAGCTAACACACACGCTGAGCCAAAGTACACTTCTACACGATTGATGGATCCATATTCGAAAAGGAGTATCAGCACTATCTCTACCAGGACCCCCACGACCCGCGTTATGTGAATCCGATTCATTCTCCAGACCACCAGCGATGGATACAGTTTTCTGACCGGCGGCACGGACATGAATCACACGGAACACAGGACGAACACAGATCTTGTGAAAGTGGACTTGACAAGTCAGCTTGATGAGACAAATCTTTTCAAGATAGGGGTTGAAGGAAGACGGCATCGGCTTCTGTATGACAGCTACAATCTCCTTCCGATACAGTCGGAAAGCAGCTTCAATTTTGCCACGGACAACCCGTATATCACTACACAAATCCCCGATATTTCCTCCGATTTTCACGACTACTATGAACGCCATCCCGTCGAGTTATCTTCGTATGTGCAAGACAAGATGGAATTCAAGAACCTGATCGTGAATATCGGTCTTCGATTTGATTATTTCGACCCGGACGGGAAGGTATTGGTCGATCCGACGGATCCGAGTATCTATAATCCGATTAAGCCCGGCAATCGATTCTTCGATTACAATGGCAACGGTATACAGGATCCGGGTGAGCCGGATAAGACCGTCGCCGACAGGTTGACGTATTGGTACCGTAAAGCTACTGCGAAATCACAGTTGAGCCCGCGCTTGGGTTTCTCGTTCCCAATCACTGCGCGAGGCATCGTACACTTTTCTTACGGCCATTTTTTCCAGACGCCAAGGTTCGAATACTTGTACCAAAATCCTGATTTCAAGATTCCGGCGGGGACGATTCCTGTCGTCGGAAATTCCGACCTTGCACCAGAGCAAACGACCAACGGGGAACTGGGAGTTCAACAGCAACTCTCCGACGATGTGTCGATCGACGTCACCTCTTATCTTCGTGATATCCGTAACTTGACAGGGACGAGAGGAAACCTTATCACCGTGTTTGGCGGATCTCAACAGTACGTCCAATATGTTAATAGCGATTTTGGTTTTGTTAAGGGGATTGTGATGACTGTGACCAAGTCATTTTCCGGGGGTTTTACCGCGACAGTTGACTACACGTTCCAGATTGCGAGTGGCACAGCATCCGACCCGCAGGAAGCGCTAAACGCTCTTGCTGCCGGGCAACAGCCCGAGGTTCAGCTTGTGCCTCTTGCGTGGGATCAGAGGCATACCCTCAACACGACGCTCGCGTACAGCGCAAAAGCTTGGGGCGCCAGTGCGATAGGTCAATTCGGAAGCGGGACACCATACACGCCCCGTGCATCGACCGACATCTCTTCTTTACTGACGAACAGCCAGACCAAGCCTGAGTTTTTCGACCTTGACGTAAGAACATTTTATCAGTTCAAAGTCGATATGCTCACATTTGTTGCTTTCCTGCGCGTCTTCAATATTCTGGATATCCGGAATGAAGTCGGAGTGTTCAACGACACCGGCCGTGCCGGTTTCACGACCGACGAGCAAGTAGCCATCACGAGCAATACAAAGCAGCTCGTGAATACTCTCGACCAATATTATGCTTACCCGACGCACTACTCAGAACCGCGTCGTATCGAATTTGGAATGAATCTGGAGTTCTAACACTATGAAAAAACCGGTTTGCTTCGTTGTTCCAGTGTTGATTGCCGTTTGCCTTCTTCCTTTGATCCTTAAAGCTCAGAGCGGAGATCAGTACACCAGAACGGCCATCATGAATGGCAACCAGTGCTTTTGCGTTTTCGGAAATTGGGGTGTCTTAGGCCAGCCCGCCGATCTAGCGAACAGATGTGCATGGAAGAATCCAAATGATGGCTATTGCGGCGATGTGAGCCCTTTTATCGGCGCAGAGGTGAAATGGAAGGGTACCACATTTCATTCGGTGCTTACATGTCCCTTCTATCCGACTCAACGTCCCGCAGCGAGCCAGGATCGGGATCCCGTGACAAACAAATGGTGGACCCAGGAACCAGTCGGCGGATATTTCAATGCGAATCAGCAGAGCATCGCCTTAAGCAACGACCCGAATTCGTGGCCTCCGTACTGGCCTGACAAACTCAATGACCCAAAAGATCCCGGCTGGCGGACAAATCCTGATCCTTCGCTTTCGAAATACGCTGCGTGGGACGGATATTTCGGCAAGAAAATCCAAGCCGACCTGGAATCGTATTTTGTCATGGATGACAACAACGACCTGCGATTTAACGTAGCATCGAACAACACGTGGGGGGTTGCTTTTAAACCTGACTCGAATAACCCCAGCCGCAACGGTATGGGACTTGTCACGAGCGTCCGCGGGATGCAGTGGGCACAGTTTCTGTCGAAGGATAATATCTTCTGGCTTTATCAAATTACCAACACAGGGACCACAAACTACGACAGAGTCTGCTTCGGGATGCTTGTTGGTACCTACGTCGGCGTCACATCGACCGAGGATTATGGAGAGTACAACAACGATTGGTCGTTCTACGACCCCACACAGAATATAACGTATTCTGGGAATTATCCCTTGACCGAGATGGCAGATCCCCTTTGGGTAGGACCTGTAGGATTAGTCGGATATGCATTCCTTGAGAGCCCGGGTAATCCATACGACGGTATCGATAATGACGGAGATGCAGACTCCTCATCGGTCGGAATTCTCGCACCCAAATTCATTGCTACGGATTTCGATACGACACTCATTACCGCAAATAGCAATATTGTTCTCATCAACAGCGATTACAGCCGAAAGATTTTCACCGTACCGAACGTGGACTCTGTAAAGGTCTGGACGATGGGTATGCCGGATTCGATCTGGATCTACCCGGGAAAGACAAAAGTTGTCGAAGGAAATGTCATCAAAGACGCAGCCGGAAACGATATTATAAACCCGAATGCATACGACGGGATCGACAACAATTTTAATGGATTGATCGATGAAAATTACTATCTCCATTTCCATCAGATTAAAACAACTCCAACGACCCCGCCGGTGATTCTTATCGATATCCCGCGTGCAGTCCGTCATATTGATTATTTAACGGGTGTGGGAACAAGCCCATACAGCATGATCGACGAACGACGCGACGACCGGATAGACAACAATCGCAATTGGGTTATCACTACCGACGATGTCGGGAGGGACGGTATTCCAAACACTGGCGATTACGGCGAGGGGGACGGACTGCCGACTTCAGGCTATGATAATCTCGGGAATGACACCGGGGAGCCCGGCGAACCGCACGTTGACAAGACCGACGTTAAAGAGTCCGACCAAATTGGTTTGACGAGCTTTTTTTATTTCACGCCCTCAAATCAGGTCCCCCTGGGCAACGACGAAGCACTATGGAAACAATTAGCCCCCGGGTATTTCGACGTCCCCAATACGATCATCAATAATACTCCTGTCGGGGGTGAGGATGGTGATTTTATTTACGGTTCCGGATATTTTCCTCTTCTGGCAAAAACCACTGAGTATTTCTCTCTGGCTCTGGTGTATGGCGGCGGCTTAGGTCAGGGCCTCGCTGTCGATCTGGCGGACCTCCTAAAGCATAAAAAGACAGTGCAAGATATCTACGATGCGAATTATCTATTTCCGCAACCTCCCGCCAAGCCAACGCTGACGGCCGTAGCGGGCGATCATCAAGTAACTCTTTATTGGGATCGCAAAGCAGAGGCTACAATCGACCCCGTTCTACAGACCCACATTTTTGAAGGATACAAAATCTATAAGTCAACGGACCCGACTTTTTCGGATATCTTCAAGATCACGGACGGCGGAGGAGTTCCTCAGGGCTACGTACCGTTGGTGCAGTACCGACTTGGTGGATGGCATCGTCGGATATTTTCAGCCTCCACCGGACTTATTTAACTCAATCTCCGCCTACCCGATATATCTTGGAAACGACACTGGACTGCAGCACAGTTATGTAGACAAGAATGTTGAGAATGGCCGCCGATACTACTATGCCGTGGTTGCGTACAGCAAAGGAGATGCAACACTCGGCATCCTTCCCGCAGAAAATTCGAAAACTGTTACGATATCATCCAGCGGTCAAGTCTCCGCCGATATCAACGTAGCAGTTGTTGTGCCAAATTCGAAGACTGCAGGATATGTGGCCCCGGTGTCAGGGGATACGTTAATTAAGGAATCAAATTTCGGAACAGGATCAATCACCTTCCAGGTTCTCGATCCTACACAAGTCACAACTCATAAATACGATGTGACATTTCTCGACAGTCAAAATGACGGGGTTGACAATAACGGGAATGGGCTCGTGGATGCTGCTGATTCATCAGAAGGAACCCGGACCACATCATTCTATTTTGTGCAGGACATGAACGTAATTACCGAGCCCTTCGTCAGTTCCGATACTATTCGACAACTCTGAATCATAGCCACCAAATACCTTCGACAATTGTAGTTCACAATCAGGCGGGGGCACTAGTTCCAGCCTCGGCGTATATAATTGACACTTCCCGAGGAACAATCAAAAGCTCTTCACCCGGTTCGTTACCCACTGGGAATTACTCAATGACTTATCAATATTATCCAGTGTGGAATAGCCCGCACATGCAGGGATCTCCGTATCTGACCGAAACAAAAGATGCCGATATATTCGATGGCGTTGAGCTTGTATTCAATAACGCCTGGTCTGCGCAAGTGATCGACAGTCTTACGAAGTGGGTGGGTGGAAAAAATCCGTATCTGTACGGCATTGCTCCATTAAACACTCAATTGACCGGGCCGCCAGTCATACAGTTTAAGGGAATAGCCCGACCGAGCGACTACTCGATCATATTCTCGAATACGATTGTCGATACGTCGTATGCCGACCCCAATCTGGAACCGACTCCTATTCCCGTGAACTTCCGGGTCTATAACGAGACTGAAAGTACATACGTCAAATTTATTTTTCGGATAATAACGGCAACAGCAAACTTTCTTCGACAGACGAGCTCGTATTTCTCGAGAAAGCTGCGAATGGGGTTTATGTTTATACATGGGACGTGAAGTTTTCGAACAAACTTACCGACCCAGCCGACACGACGTACGCGCTCGGGACAGGAGACAAGTTTGTGATAAGAATGATAAAGCCGTTCCGCAAAGGGAGACCTTCTTGATTTCACGACGGTCCCCGCGCACGTTGACAATCCAGCAGCACACGTGGCTCTTTCACGAGTACGGGCGGTGCCGAACCCATATGTCACCGCGGCATCCTTCGAGCTCCCTTTAAATCCAGGAATAACAAGCGGGCGCGGCCAGCGGAGAATCGACTTTATTCACGTGCCTGCCAATGCCACTATCAGAATCTACACTGCAAGAGGCGACCACGTCCGCACGTTGCACCAGGATGGAAGTATTGAAGACGGGGTGATCTCGTGGGATCTTAAAACCAAAGAAAACCTCGATGTCGCATTCGGAGTTTACTTTTACGTTGTAGAATCTACCGTTGGCAACACAACGGGAAAACTTGCAATCATAAAGTGATCCGCCTATGAAAAGAAAATCTACTAATTTTTTGCTGCGCTTTATTTTTTTGCCGATCGCCGCGATAGTCGGCTGTTTTTCGTCGGCATCTGCCCAGTCGAAAGTCGGAACGACCGCTGCCCAATTCCTCGGCATTTCAGTCGGACCGATAGCGAGTGCAATGGGAGGCGCTTATGTTGCGGCGCCAGGCGACGTGAGCTCTCTCTACTGGAATCCCGGCGCTTTTGTCCAGGCAGACAGGACAGAATTAATTTTTTCGAACACGGACTGGCTTGTCGGAACTAAATTTCGGTGGTTCGGCTTCATCACGAATCTTGACGGCGAAAATGCGATAGGGGTGCAGATAACGCAGCTTGATTACGGTGAAGACGACGTCACGACTGTCGAGAATCCGGATGGAAACGGGCAAAAGTGGTCGGCGGCCGACCTTGCAGTCGGGTTATCATATTCTCGCCGTTTGACCGACCATTTTTCCATTGGCGGCTCGGTGAAGTACATTTCCGAAAGGGTATGGAATGAATCGGCAAACAATATCGCGTTTGATGCAGGGCTGCTCTTCGTAACCGATTTCAACGGCATGCGTTTGGGCATGTCGATGTCGAATTTTGGGGGAAACCTTCAACTCGACGGAATGGATCTATACACCCCGGTGGACATCGATCCCGCCGATGCGGGTTCGAACAAAACTCTCGTCGGTAAGCTGAAGACAGACCCATGGCCGATGCCGCTGTTGTTCCGTGTCGGCGTAGCGATGGACGTTGTGAAAAATGACTTTATTCGTGGAACCATCGCCGTGGACGCGCTCAGGCCAAGCGACAATGCAGAATCTATAAACGTTGGCGCTGAAATCGCCTGGCAAGACATGTTGTTTCTTCGCGGGGGATACCAGTCTCTCTTTTCACAAGAGAGTCCTTTCGACAAAGTAGATCAGCAATACGGACTCTCCCTTGGCGCAGGGGTAAAGATACCGATCCAGGGGTTTGCGTCCACGCAATTCGATTATGCTTTCAACAAGTTCGGAGTGTTCGGAAATCTGGACACGATTGCTCTCTCAATCGGATTCTAAGAAAGTTTTACACAGAGATCGTTCACATCAAATAGACTAACTGAACCATAAACTAAACACTGATGAAAGGAGGATAGCTGGAAGGCGGAATGCTAGAGAGCTGTACAAACCCGTAATCAATCAACAGTTTCACAATGAAGGAGAAAGCTATGAAGAAAATCCTACTTTTTGCGTTTGTCGCATTGGTCGTGACAGCTTCTGTTCTGTCGCCCGTGGCGCAGGCGCAAAGAAAGAACTTGACGTTTATCGTCAACACGGCAACAGTTCCGGATACACTGAAGGCGACTGAAAACGACATCGTCGTCATAGGATCCGGCACGCCGGCAGATGCCGACTCGGTTTTAACGAGTTGGGCAACCGGCCAGGCAATGACCAACATCGGCGGCGACTATTGGAAGGTCACCCTCGGTTTCAAAGTCGGCGACACGCTGTTCTATAAATTCAGAGTTCACGGCGGCGGCTGGGAACAAGATCTTGCCGGCGGCGATGGCGGTGGACATCGATACTTTACCGACGTAACCAAAAACACGACTTTTCCCGTTCAGTTCTGGAACAATGGCCCGAGTGCAGACTCGCAGTACTTCCGCCCGTGGACAACGGTGGCGGACAGTTTCATCAGCGTCTACTTCCGCGTAAACCTGCAGGCCATAATGGACAATGGATCGTTCGGATGGACAGCTGCTGACGTTGATTCAGTCGGCGTACGTGGAGCGGGAAAAGCGGGAGATGACCTCTCGTGGGGCCCAACGACCTATCTCAAACAGGAAGTTGCCCCCAGCGCCAATGGCAGTGCATTCGCAATCGCTCCCGGATCGTTCTTTTCAGGTCGGTTGAAATTCCGGAAAAGTAATTGGAACCCAGGCGACACATTACAGTACAAATTCCTCCTCGGATACAATTGGGGCCGCGACGAGCTTCAGGGCGGAAAGCCTAATCGTCAATTCACAATCCCGGTTGGAAAGGCGGACACAACATTGGAATGGGTATACTACGACAACGAAGTACCCGTTCTCCGGTCAAACATCGATAGCTGCACGGTGACGTTCCAAGCAAATATGACTGCTGCGTCAAACAATGGAAGCTTCAAGATCGGCAGCGACACGGTGCAGGTACAGGTTGGATTCTTTACCACGGCGGATTCTACTCGAACACTCAACCTGAGCAGGCAAGGTCTCACGAGCATTTACAAGGGAACCATGGGCCTGTTCTCTTCTAAAGGCAAATTCCTTGACTATCAATACTACCTCGTCAAGGCCCCGAATACTATTCGTGAATACTTCTACAACTTCCAGTTCACGGGTACAGTTGCATCGGAGCAGGAACGCCGTCAGTTCACGGTACCTTCAAGTGCCGGAGCGTTCACGATCAAAGACACGGTTGTTAGTGTTTCAGATGGGCGTCGTGAACCTTACTTCTCAAGTCAGGCACAGTTCACTCAGAATGTCCTCGTGACATGGACTGTTGATATGCGTCCCGCATACTACCAGCTCATTCTCGGAGGAATTAAAGACAGTCTCGTGGACGGTCAGGGTCCTTCAACGGTAATATACGCAGACAGTATCAAAAAATGGGGCGTAGCTATTAATGGCCCTGGGATAAATCTGCCGAACGTATACCCGGTTACCGATTGGGCTGATTGGAATTCGCTCTTGGTTGCGGATACCAGCAAGCGCAAAATGTGGGATGATGGAACTCACGGCGATCTTGTTGCAGGAGACTCGATTTACTCCGCGCAATTCAGCTTTACCACCGCAAATTATATCGGAGCGGTAACCAAATTCGGAATCCGAGGAGGCGATAACGAAGGTGGCTTTGGCAATAATCACCTCGATAATATCCCTACTTCGGCCTCGACGGCAACTGTGGCAGCGCAGTGGGGAAGCATAGACCCAGTCAAGTATAATCATTGGAACTATGACACGCACTCGATAGCGACACTGGTCACAGACCGTCCCAATGTTCCCATGGTCTTTACGTTACAGCAGAACTATCCTAATCCGTTCAACCCAACGACAAAAATTGCATTCTCCATTCCATCCCAAATGAAGGTGGAATTGGCCGTCTACAACATCCTCGGCCAGAAGATTGCAACACTTGTCAACGAAACGTTGAGCGCAGGCGGACATGAAACCTCATTCGATGCCTCGCGGCTTGCCAGTGGTATGTATATCTACAGAATTACCGCCGGTCAATTTACGAGCGCGAAGAAGATGATGCTGTTGAAGTAAAAATCTGAATTCTCCGAAAAGGAGTCTCAGAATAAAGGCGATCCGAAAGGGTCGCCTTTTTTATTTATAAATATTACGAAAAAGTCGAAAACCCTTTCATATGCTGCATCTAGCAGGTTGCTGAGACACTTTTATGAGCCACGAAGTCACTAAGGCGCGAAATAATTTTAAGCACATCGCTATCTCAACCGTTGATGATATTGCGGCAATAGTTTTTTACTTTAATTTCTTAGTGACGTTGTGTCTTCTGCCAAGGGCATCTCCCAACGTGATCGCTTCGCGAACTTTGGGAGTGGCAAGCTGTTAGGATCGATACACCAATCGTATTGAGCGAACTCGACGAATAGTCAGTTATTTATAGTCAAGGAGTTTGTTGCGCAGAATTTGTGCGGGCTGATAGGAAGGCGAAAACGAGAGCGATGTATCGATGTATTTCTTGGCGATTGCGAAATTCCCCTTGTTCGCGGAGGCAGCGGAGAGTCCATAATAGATTGTAGCCGTTTCATTCGGCAATCGTTTCCCCTGGGTTAACCGCAGTGCCGCTGTGAAATTTTCGATGGCGTCATCAATTTTTCCTTCGTTGATTTCTAGAAGGCCGAGGTCGATTCGTGGATATGGGTATTGCGGATTGTATTTGATCGACGCGGAATAGTGGTTTTCAGCGTTCGCCAACTCCCCCATTTCTTTATACACAAATCCGAGAAGATAGTGCGAGTAATAATTCGTCGGATATTCTTCGAGCAGGGCTTCGATACGTTGTCGCAGCATCTCTGAAGCGTCCATGGTGCTGAAAATACATTGCACTTCGCAGACATCCTTCGCTCCAGGAAATCCTTGATAAGTAAAGATCGTATGCGATGTTCTGAAGAATGCTGTCTGCCGCTTCAATGACAAAGGTCCGGGACTCATAGTTGCTGAACGGCCAATGTTTTGTAAGATTTCGCATGGCAACATCGCCGAATGCAAGGTCAAGCCAACAAATGCTTAAGCTGTCCACCTGAAACGGGAGCGGGTGAAATGATTCATCGTTCAGAGCAGAGCCGGGAATGAGATGGAGGTCCAATATCTTTTGAAGATAGAGGTTGGCGATTTCGTAATACCCACGAGCAGTGGGGTGAAGATGTTCCCAAAAGAGTTCCTTTCCCGGAATTCCGTTAACGCTCAGCGCGTTGAACAAAGAGTCGGATGATATCATCGGTATTCCTTCTCTAGCGCACACGCGCCTGATAATCACATTGCTTCTTGACGGTGCACGGAATTTCAGCAAGTCATTATCGCGGGCGAGAGAAAGGAAAATCCGAGCGGAATCGGGATTTCCCATGGCCAGGCAAATTCTCCCCATCCAATAATTGACGAGAGCGTTTGTCGAATCGATGGCTCTCAGTAAAGCCAATTTCTGCAATCCCTCAGGATATTTTTTTTCATAAAAGAAATGTTCGATGGCCGCGATACTGTCGTCCATACCATGAGGAGTTCTCATGGAATCGGAAGCAAAAGGGGGAAACATCAAGTTTGACGCGACGTCGCTGACGATCAGAGGGATGCGGCGGGTTTTACACAGCTTTGTCAATGCGGTGAGATTAGCTTCAAATTGGCCGAACACCCATTCGGCATCGGGTGAATTCAGCTCAACCCTGTCGTTCCGGGAGACCTCCTTCATCAAATTTCTCTCTCCAGAGTTTACTGAAGCGGCATACTCCCGCATTTTTCGCTGAAACCATGCGACAATTCGCAGCTCTCTCAGATGATATTTCAGCGGTATCAGAAAAGGAAAGTCTCTCTCAAGGAAGGAGGCTCCGACTCCGTCGGGGCCATAGAATTCATTGTGTCCCATGTACGCAACGATGAGATCGGGTTCGTACTCAACCGCCTGTTTTGCAAGATCGAGAATAACATTGCTGTTGACCGCGGCGGCGCCAAGGTTGATGACCTCGAATTCGAGATATGGAAACTGATGGCGAAGCTGTTTCCTGAGAATGGATGGGATGTTCGCATTCATCTGGTACGGAGTGCCAAACATCGAAGACTCACCCAGGCATACGATACGAAAGTCCTTGGCGGCTTTGTGTTTTTTGAAAAGGCTCGGCTTCAACTCCGGAACAATAACGTTGTCGGATGGAAAATATTTTACGAGCGAGCCTCTGTTGATTTGATATGCCTCTTTGCCGTCATTTTGAACAGATTCGACAAGAGGGGAATTGAGCGACGGATCGAAAATTCGGAGCAAAAACTCGACGCTGGCGAGGAGAAAGAGGAAGAAGAGAAGAGGAATCAGTCTGAAAACAAGCTTCTTCGATTTCGAGATCATCCTATTAATCGGTTTGAAAGGTTTTGTGGTACCAATAACGCATAAAGTAATTTAAATTTATGGATATAGACGGCGACTTGCAAGGAAATTGTCTTTATAAAAGTGGATTGGCTTGCTGCTCAATTGCGAAATTTCCGACAGCTTAGAATAAAAAGACAACTAGAAATACAGCCGAAACGTTCGACTCTGAGCTTTTTGTTCGTGGCTCCCTGTGCCGCCTCTGTGCTTCTCTGTGAAATAGGATTTTTGTTACACAGAGAAACACCGAGATTCACTGAGTTCCACAGAGATAAAGAGTTTTCGTCCAAGATTCTAGCAACTCTTCAATTTCATTGCCTTAGGAGCACCAATTTTGTACATTACAGTAAACTTATGATTTCGCATCACACCTTCCATAGATTACCGATTCTTCTTTTCCTCTGGTTCATGGGCTCAGTTCTCCATGGCCAGACACAGAAATTATCCGACGACTACATTGCGAAGGCCGGAAAGACCTTCATCTCTGAAGACGAATTCTTGAGTCGCTTTGAACTGCTTCCGGGTTTTGGGCGCCATCGAGCAAATCAACTCGAAGGGGCAAAGGCAGAATTGCTGTACTCAATGATCGCCGAAAAGCTCCTTGCAGAAGAGGCTGCAACGAGAGGCCTTGACAAGGACTCGACGTTTGTGCACGCATTTCAAGAAGTGAGGAAGATGCTCTCGCGCGATGAGCTGTATCGTGAGGAGGTCAGTCAGAAAGTACATGTCACGAGCGATCAGGTTTCAGAAGGGATCGCGATGGCAATGCGCCAGCTTTTGGTTTCGTTTATTTATTTCAGGAAGGAGGAGGATGCCCGTTTCATTCGGTCGCAGATGAAAAAATCGACGGATTTTGAGCTCCTCCACATCGATTCCTCGTTCAGTGTCATAAGAGATACAGCGACGGTGATTTGGGGAGATGCCGATCCGGCAATTGAGAAGACGGCTTACTCCATGAAGGGAGATGAAATATCGGATGTTATTTTTGCGGCAGGTGGTTATTACATTCTGAAGATGAAGGGGGTTCAGAGGAACAACACGTACGCGTCGATGCAACCGAGTGTTTTGAACGACCGTGTTGAGGAGAGAATCAGACTGCGCGAAGAAAAAGAGCGCATGGAGAAATTCGTTAAGGAGGTATTGAGCGACAAAGTCGGGTACTCGGTGTCGCGAACGCTGCACGAGCTTGCGGATGCAATCAATTCGATGTGCGGTTTGGGAAATGACACTCTCATCACCTTTACTCCTGAAGTTGTTGGTCAGGTAGCTTCACGTTGCAAACCATACCTCGGGGACACGTTAGCGGTCGTGGAAAACTCCGCATGGTCTCTCGAAAATGTTTTGAATAGGTTTTCGAGCAAAGGCTTCACGCTTCGATGTGCGAAAATCACAGGGATATTTCACCAGCTGAATACCGAGATGGAACTATTGGTACGTCAGGAGCTTCTTTCTCAGGAGGCTCTGCGGCGAGGACTCGATCATGACCCTGCGATCAGCAAAAGGCTGGAAATGTGGCGGCAGTACTATCTTTCTCTTTTGATGAAAGATATGGTTAAGCGGTCGGCATCCGTCAACGATGTCGAAATCTACTCATACCTTGAGTCGAAGGGGAAACTGCCCAGGGTTCCTCGCGTGCAAATACGCGAGCTTCGAACCGCCAGTCTTGATGAAATGAAACTCGCTATCGATCAATTGGAGAAAGGCGCCTCGCTCGACAACGTGATTCGACAATGGTCTGTCGATTCCGCAGCGAGGAAGAACGGCGGAATTTCAGATTTCTTCCCCATCACGGAACATCAGCCGATCGGCGAGCTCGCATGGGAAATGGAAGTAGGTCAACGCTTCGGGCCTTTCTCAACCCCGGAGGGAGCGTTCTACTTTGAGCTGCTGGCGAAAAAGACAGAAACAACACCCACCGATACTTCCATGGCTGATCAAATGCGAGAGGCTAGGATGGAATTGCTCCGGATGAAACAAAGAAGGCTTTTGGACCTGTACTTATCACAAGTGGCAGAGCAGCGAGGCTATTCCATTTATGAAGATAAATTCAGTAAAATCGCTGTATCTCCCATACCGATGATGACCTACCGTCTGCTTGGATTTGGGGGAGAATGTTTGAAGTTCCTTTTGTCGAGAAGCTTATTGATTGGCTGAATGTTGAACCCCCCGGAAACAAGATACTTCCTTAATTTTAGTTAAAATACGAAGTTTTCCTTGACAATTACGTTAAAAACGGCTAATTTTTGGAAGCCCTTCCATAATCATTATGAAGGATTTTCTACTTCACTTTGGGCAAAAAATGCGGACTCTAATCAGATTTTTTGGGAAAGATTCTTGAACATGGAAAGAAGAACTTTTGTGGTGTTGGTGTTTTGCATTATCTGCGCTCAAATTGTTTCGGCCCAAACTGTCAGTGTGAAGTTCCGGTACGAGCCGCAAGCCGTATATGTTCGCGTTAATTTCCCCGGCACATTTAATAGCTGGGGGCCGAACGACGGCCATGGGACAATTGCAGCAGGAACTCCTTCTCAGGCAGACAGTCTGGAAACTGCTACCGGGATGTGGGTGAAGACAATTCCCTTGGCGTTCGGAACGTATCAATATAAGATATATCAGCAACTTAGCAATACATCTACAAATTGGAATTGGATTTCGGATCCTCTCAATCGTGTCATTATTGCACCGGATGATAATTCACAATTTGTCGTAGACAGCTTGGTCTTATTCCAGATATGCGCCTACCCTTATACTATTGAGACTGGTGTAAACGGAAATGTCTTTGTTGTAAAGACAGGATTACCAAAACTCTCTGCAGGTATTTTTCAGCCAGCAGGAGGACCTTCTCTTATGATCAATGCATTCGTGGACGGAACGCCAATTGCGAATGCCGGCAGTTACTATGATGCGCCAAGCGGTATTTTCACATATGCACCAACAAACGTTATTGCTGATGGGAATCATGTCTTCAGAATCATCGCAAGTGCCGGAGGGCTGAGCAAGACCGATTCGGTTCAATTCACGGTGAGTGCTCGCCCGGTTCAGATACTGACGCCCTCGTTTGTTACGCATAAAGCTGTTTACGTTACGGCAGGTATCCTTCTCAAACCGGATGGTTCGGGTCCGGACAGCAGCATTTCCTCGGTATCGCTTTTTGTTAACGGAATCATGACGAGCGTTCCTGCGGCCAATGGCGCTTTCGCTGACAGCACGTTGTTGTATGAAGGAACTAATCTGATCAAGGTCACAACTCCTAACGGAGCAGACAGCATCGTTGTTACTCGCCTCGTCAATCATTCGCCGAACGCGCTGGATTCAGCGCAGCTTTCCGGAAGTTCGGTGATCTTGAATGCCTCACTCACTACGGATCCTGATTCGCAAACGGTGACAAATTTCAAATGGTTTGACGATCCTGTGTATCCTTTAGGCCTGAGCGGAAAAACCGGAGTAACAGCAACGGTCAGTAAACCGGCAAAGCCGGGGGAATATTATTATGGGCTTGTTGCTATCGATTCTGCCGGCTACGTCGATACAACGCGGTCGTATTTCATCATTAATGCGGACGGATCGCTGCAGAATCCTCTTATTCAGAATAATCCGGAATGGGCAAAGCAAGCACGCGTCTATTTTTTATTTCCAAAAGCATTTACGCAGGCAGGAACGATCGCCGCGGCTACGGCGAACCTCCAGTATGTGAAGAACATGGGGTTTAATGTTATTTGGGTGATGCCCGTGATGAAAAATGCCTCTCCGATTGATCAACAATCCGGCCCGGGCTATAACATCGTTGATTTCTATAACGTCGCTCCTGAGTATGGAACAAACCAGGATTTCAAAAATTTCGTAACGCAGGCGCACTCACTCGGTCTCAAGGTCATTCTCGACGTGACGCCGAACCATTCAAGCTGGCTTCATCCCTGGTCGGTCGACGCGCACGCAAACAGGTTGAACTCTCCATACTGGAATTGGTATGAACACAACAACCAGCCAGTGACTCAAACAAATGGGCTCGGCTCGTCACTTGACGCTGGCGGATTCAATTATTATACCGGCTTCAGCAGTGAATTGCTCAATCTCAATTGGAGCGATGTGGATATGCGTTCGGAGATGATCAACGTTTACAAATTTTGGGTGCAGCAGTTTGGTCTTGACGGGTTCCGCTTCGACGTTTACTGGGGGCCGCATCGAAGGTATGGCGAACAGTATATGGGCGACCCGGTGAGAGCTGCGCT
>CAWJKX010000144.1:0-12426 GCA_963843065.1 uncultured Bacteroidota bacterium | reverse complement strand
GCACTGGGACGCGGATGAAAATGCGAACTGGGTATCGTATACCGATCTGAACCATAACGGGAAATGGGATCCGGGTGAACCGTTGAACGATGACGTCGGCACCGACGGGCTGGGACCACTGGATGCAGGCTACCCCGGCCCCGATCCTGATGGGACGCAAGGAAACGGGAGGCCGGACCCGGGTGAGCCAGATTTCGGCCAGCTAGATAAAGATGAATCGGACCAAATCGGCCTGACCGGCTTCCTCATCGCTGCCGTTCATACATACGACCTAAACAACGACGAGCGGAATTGGACGGCTCTTACTTCCTTTTTGCCGCCGCATGACGCGACGTCGCTCATCGGCGTCAATCTCTCGAATTGGTTCTCAAGCTATTTTTTCCACATGAACGGCCGGACCACCTACAGTGCAACAATAGGCACATCTCAATTGACCGGTGAGACACAGACCTTCTCAATGTCCCTGCTCTTCGGTTTGAATGCCAACGACCTTTTCCTGAAAAAGAAGACTGTTCAATCAATCTATAATGCCAATTACCAATTTGCAAAACCGCCGAACAAGCCTACGATCAAAGCTATCGCGGGAAACCAAAGGGTGACGCTCTACTGGGATAACGCGGCAGAGCTGACATGGGACGCGTTCTATCAAAGGTACAGCTTTGAAGGATATCGCGTTTACCGGAGCACCGAGCCAAACTTCGTCGCGGATATGACGGTCACCGACGCGTACGGAACGCCGACGTACCGGGTACCGATTGCGCAGTATGACCTCATTGACGGCATTGTAGGCTTGGCTCCGATCGGTATCAACGGCGCATACTTCTATCTCGGCGACGATTCGGGTCTCCAGCATTCGTTTGTCGATTCGACCGTTCAAAACGGGCAAACGTACTATTACGCGGTGACTGCATACGATGCGGGGTACAGTACCGTCAACGTCGACGGTCAATTGGTCGGCATCCCGCCTTCGGAAAACACGGCCATTATAAAAATCGATGTCAACGGTAACGTAAAAACGGACATCAATACTGCGGTCGTAATTCCGCACGCGCCGGCTGCCGGCTACGTCCCTCCGAATGTGAAGGTAAGTATTGCCACTGGGCCTGGGACAGGCTCGCTTGCCGTCGGTATCCTCGACCCGGATTCAGTTCGCAACAATCATACGTACAGACTTGAGTTCTTCGACTCCACTGCCTTTCACACCAATCCTGATCCATGGTACCAGCTTATTGATAAAACCTCAGTTGATACGGTCATCAAGCTGAACCAATTGCTGACTGCTCAGCAGCAATCGCCGATCGTGAACGGGATTGTATTGAACATCACGAATAGTCAAAACGTTGCGATTGATCCTGCCAACACCAAGTGGGAGCAAGGGAACAGCAACTATGTCGTCCTGACAGGATTTGATTCGCGCTTCGCTCCGGCATTTCAATCCAGCCAGGTGTACTGATCCCGCCGATTTTGAAGTGACCTTCACTGCGAAAGGGCAAGGAGATCTTTCATTCCCATCTTCCAGCTTCAGCGGACCACAGCCATCTAATATTATTATAAAAAACGTGACGGAAAACATCAACCACGTCCAATTCATTTTCGAGGATGTTAATAACAACCAGGTGTTCGATGCCGGGGATGCGATTTTCATCGTGTACGGGGACTCCGCCGGAAAGCCCGCGATCACCTTATCCAGGGCCAAAGTAACGTGGTCGATGAGCTTGTTTATAGATACGACGATTGCCGCGTCGAAGCAGCGAGCGCCGCAGGCAGGGGATGTCTACCGGATCTCTACGTTGAAGCCTTTCAGGACGGGTGAATACTTCGAGTTCACGACGACATCGCCCGCACTTAACGTCCAGCAGGCCAAATATGACATCAGAAAGGTTTCCGTTGTTCCGAATCCGTATGTCGGTGCAGCCTCGTGGGAGCCGGCGACGACACAAGTCGGCCGCGGACCCAGACTCATTTATTTTATTCATCTGCCGAGTAAGTGCACAATTCATATCTATACAATGAGCGCGCAGCTCGTTCAGACATTGTACCACAACAGCAACATCGATAACGGCCAGGAACCATGGAATCTTATCTCACGCGACGGAATGGACATTGCTTATGGTGTGTACGTTTTCCACATTGACGCCCCCGGTGTCGGGTCGTTCGTCGGCAAGTTCGCTATTTTGAAATAATGAAGCCGGAGCTTACATTAATGAAGAAGTGCTTGCGGATTATAGTCATCGGTGCGATTCTCCCGATCGCGAGTTACGGGCAAGGAGCTGTTGACGTTTCAAAAACGGGAACGACTGCGGCGACATTCCTGGAAATCTCGGTCGGCGCGCCTGCAATAGGCATGGGAGGGGCGTTCGTGAGCCTTGCCAATGACGCTACGGCGCTGTACTGGAATCCTGCGGGCATTGCTACATTAACGAGTTCCGAAGCGATAGCCTCCCACACTGATTGGATCGCGCAGACAAATTTCGACTTTGCCGGCATCGTTCTGCCTGTGGGAAATTTCGGAACGCTCGGTTTCAGCCTCACCTCTCTAACGATGGCTGATATGGCGGTGACGACAGTGGCGATGCCCGACGGGACGGGAGAATATTTCAGCGCCAGCGATCTGGCTGCCGGGATTTCCTACGCACGTCCGCTGAGCGATCGTTTCTCCGTCGGTTTTACTGCAAAGTTCATCCAGGAATCGATCTGGCACGAAACCTCTTCTGCCTTTGCCGTGGATGTAGGAACATTGTTTAGGACGGATCTTTTCGGCGGCATGGTGATTGGAGCTACGCTCTCAAACTTCGGAACACCGATGACGCTTTCAGGAAGCGATACGCGGCAGTTTGTTCAACTCGACCCAACCAAGCCGGGCACGAACGACCAGATCCCGGCCGACATTGAGATGAACTCATGGGACTTGCCGCTCCGATTCCAGATCGGGTTTTCAACAAATGTGTTGGAAAACGATACGTATCGCTGGACAGTCGCTTTCGATGCTATCCATCCAAACGACAATTATGAGAGCATAAACGTAGGAACTGAATTTGCCCTCCGTGATTTTATATTTCTTCGCGCCGGATACCAGTCCCTGTTCCTGACTGATAGTGAAGGAGGCCTTTCGCTCGGGTTAGGTGTAGCATCCAACCTGATATCCAGCAGCTCATTAGTGAAGTTTGATTACGCTTATCGGGACTATGGACGGCTTGCGGGCGTAAATTCGTTTTCCCTCGCTATTCGATTTTAGGTGGAACAGTGGAACCCAATAGCTTTGGACGAAATTGGCGCATCGGCGCCCTGATAGGTTTGCTTCAATGTATTCTCTCTTCCTTGGTGTTTGCCCAGCACGCCGCCGACACGCCGTCGAACTCCCTGATGGACGACCCGAAGTTCAGCGCCGTTATTCTCGCCGAGGTCGGGCCGTGGAATGTTACTGCGCAAGAGTTCCTGCTGAGCTACGAATTTGGTCCCGCCTTCACGAAACGCAGTGCTGACTCCAAGAAGCATTATCTTACCTATATGATTTACGAAAAGCTTCTTGCACTCGACGGATACGACCGCGGGCTGCAGTCTTCACGGGCGGTAAAAGAAATGCTCGATGAACTTGAAGCCGATTTTGCCACTGAAGAGCTCTACAAAGACGATGTCCTTAACACGGTTCATATTTCCGATAAAGAAATTGAGCGCGGCGTATCCCAGGAGAATGTACACCTTGGCTTGAAATGGCTTTTCTCGCCGACGAAAGAAAATATCTTTCAACAAGCGAAGTTATTGCAACATGGGGCATCGTTCGATTCGATGTTCGCCTTTCAGTGTTCCGATTCCTTGACGGAGGATGAGCATTCCATGCAGGATACGCGCTTCAAGCTGGAGATGAAAAATGGAGCGTTAGCGGCAGCGATCGATACACTGACTGGCGGCATGACGACCATGCCGATTCATGCCCCCGACGGATGGTACATCGTGAAAGTTGTCGAAGCATGGACGAACCCGATCATAACGGAAACGGAGAACACCAAGCGGCACGAGGATGTTCGTCGCGCACTGCTCCAGCATGTATCAGATTCGTTGTCGGACCAATACGTCCATCGCATGCTGCTTGGGCAGAACCCTGTGATCGACAAAGAATCGTTTGACCTTTTGCAGGCCCATCTTGGCAGGAAGTTCCTTTCCGCCGAGAAGTATGCCGCCTGGGGGATGGAGAAAAAGCTCGCGGTGCAAAAGCAGCACCCGAACCCCGATTCCGTCGATCTGTACAGAAGCAACGTTCTGGTGACGATGAAAAACGGCAAATTCCTATTCGGCGATTTTCTGAACTGGGAAAAGCCAAGAGACCCCTATGTACGTTTGGATACGAAGTCACCGCGTGCGTACTTTGCTTCGGTCGAGCAGCTTGTGTGGCGCATGGTGCGCGACAGAATGTTAACAGCAGAAGCCTACCAAAGAGGTTTGCAAAAAAGGAAGAGCGTTGCGAAGCAGACAAAATGGTGGGAGGAGAAATTAGTGTACAGGGCGGTGAAGATGGAAATTGACGATAGCATCAAACAAGACGACAGCACGCTCCACAAGTACTATGATGAGCATGAGAAAGATTATCGGAACGATAAGGGGAATGTCCGCCCGTTCGCGGAAGTCAAAGACGATGTTCGCCACGATGCGCTTGCGTACGATGAGACGAGCAGGCTCCTCCATAAAATCCTGCAGCTCAAACAGAAATATGCGGTGAAAGTTAATGACAAAACTCTAAAGAAACTCGCCGTCGATGAGGAAAATTCCCCAAAAGCAATAGACGTATATATTGTGAAAAAAGGGGGGATCTTTCCCCACACTGCCTTCCCTTCCATCGATTATGACTGGCAGACGTGGGATTGATTGCCGATGAATACACTTTTTCAAAAAAGTACGATTGGAATTCTTTTGCTGATTTGCCTGCCGGCGTGTTCAGAGCGGCAAAATTCTTCCACCCTGCATAACAATGCCGTTATCACTCTCACATATTGGCCGGCACCTAATCCGCAGGAAATTCAGCTCGCCGACACCATCGTAAAAATGTGGAACCGCATGCATCCTCAGATTCAGGTGCGCATGCAGCCCATTCCCGTCAGCCAATCAACTGAAGAAGTACTTCTCGCGGCAATTGCCGGAAAGACTACCCCCGACGTCTGCTCTAATATTTGGCCCGGGGCTTTGCGTGAATACACGCAGGCGGGCGGCTTGGTGGCGTTGGATAAATTTCCCGATTTCGATTCCATCGCGTCATCACGAACTCCGAAGGAATTGCTTGCAATTTTCAAAACGAGCAACGGGCATTATTATCAAATGCCGTGGAAAACAAACCCGGTGATGATGTTCTATAATATCGGCATGCTGAAAGCTGCCGGCCTCGAAAAAGTCCCGCGCACATATTCGGAATATTATTCTGCGGCGAAAAAAGTAACACGCGCCACCAACAACGACGGCCAAATTGACGTCTGGATGGGGGAGCGCGATATTCGCCCGATTTGGTGGGAGAGGCTGTTCGACGTCTATCCGTTCTATATTGCGGCGACGAACGGAGAGACGCTCTTCAAGAATGACAGCGTCGCGTTCGAGAACCGCGACGCTGAAAAGGTCTTTGGCTTCTTCCAGCAATGTTACAGCCAGGGATATTTTCCCCGAACATTTTTCCAGGGGGGAGATCCGTTTCTTCTCGAAAGAAAAGCGACGCACTTTGCCGGCCCGTGGGAAATTGCCACGATTTCAAAATTTGCACCGAACATTCATTTTGACGTGGCTCCTCTTCCCGTACCGGATGATCATCAAGGTCCAGTCTACACGTCGGGAGATTACAAGAACATCGCAATTTTCAGCACGACCGAGCATCCGAAAGAATCGTGGGAGTTCGTGAAATTTCTCATAACGGCGGAACACGACCTGCTGATGCTGGAAATTACAAACCAGGTTCCGGTCCGGGGGGATTTGCTCACGAATCCTCTTTTCGTGCGCTACTTCGCAAAGAATCCGTTGATGGTGAAATTCGCCCAGCAAGCAGTGCACACCCGCGGGATGGACACGGTCGCCGACTTAAAAGAAATCTTCGATGCGATTTCGCAAGAGTATGAGATATGTGCTGTGTACGGCCGCAAATCTCCAGCCGAAGCGGTCCGCGACGCTGCGCAGAGGTGTCGCGCAATAATGGAGTGGAATCAATGAGCCGGAAGATAAACATACTCAAAGCGATTCGAGAGAGCGAGCGGCACGGCTATTGGTTTATTTTGCCGTACGTCATTTTCTTTCTCCTCTTCGTCGCTTACCCGCTCGTGTTCTCTTTTATCCTGATCTTCCATCGTTGGAATATCGTTACACCGATGGAATGGGTCGGCATGAAAAATTTTCAGCGGTTGTCCTCGGACCCGCAGTTTTTCAGGGCGATGTTCAACACGTTCATCTTTCTTCTTATCCATATCCCATTGCAGATTGTGGTGGCGTTGGGATTTTCGTTGCTGCTGCACTCCAGGGGAATGTTCCGGGGATTTTTTCGCGCAGTCTATTTTTTGCCGGTCGTCGTATCGGGCGTTGTCGTCACAATCCTTTGGCAAAACCTCTACTCGTACGACTCCGGAGTACTGAATTCTCTTCTGAGTGTATTCGGCATACCGAAAATACCGTGGCTTATTGACCCCGGATTGGCGATGCCCTCGATAGCAATTATGGCAACGTGGAAGAATGTCGGCATTTACATCGTGCTCTTTCTTGTCGGGCTGCAAAACATTCCAAAGGAAATTTATGAATCGGCGAGCCTCGACGGCGCTGATAAGTATAGCCAGTTTTTCAAGATTACTCTCCCGATGTTGAATTCGACCATGGTGCTCATCGTCGCCCTTTCGACCATCGGAGGATTCTCGCTATTTATAGAGCCGTACGTTCTCACCGGCGGCGGTCCGATGCAGAGCACCATGTCCGGCATGCTATACATCTACAACCAGGCGTTCTACTTCGGGCACATGGGCTATGCCGCAGCGTTAGGGTTTGTTTTTGCTCTTGTAATTCTTTCGGTAGTCCTTCTGCAGCGTAAAGTCGTTGAGGCGGAGCCGTCATGATCAAATCATCATTACGATATTTCTTTCTCGTGGCCGGTGCGGCGGTTTTTGCGTACCCGTTCCTGTGGATGCTCGTCGGTTCAATCAAGCCGGAATTGGAAATCAACAACCTCTCGCTCTGGTCATCCCAAGCGTCGCTGCACAGCTATGAACAAGTGCTGACAAAGATTCCAATCGGAAGGGCATTTCTCAACAGTGTCATCGTCTCGCTGTCGACGACGGCGTCGGTCGTGCTGTTCGGTTCAATGGTCGGCTACGCCCTGGCACGTCTCCGGTTTTTCGGCAGCAAGCTTTTGTACGCCTTGATCCTCTTCACGATGATGATTCCGTTTCAAATTACGCTGATACCGCAATACATTTTAATGGTGAAGCTCGGCCTCACCGATACATACGTCTCGTTGATTGCGCCGACGATGATGAGCGCGTTCAGCATTATCATATTTCGTCAGTTCTTCATGAGTTTGCCGCAAGCGTTAATAGACGCCGCGCGCATCGACGGCTGTTCAGAACTCAGAATTTTGTTTCTTTTGATTTGGCCTCTGTCGCGTGCTGTAATTGTGACTGTGGCAATTCTTACGTTCATGGCGAGCTGGAACGATGTCCTCTGGCCTCTCATCGTTGTGCGTGAGCGAACGCTGATGACGATGCCGCAGCTAGTCACGATCTTTGTGATCGGCGGCGAGGCCGAATCGCAGCTCGGGATGCAGCTTGCTGCCGCAACGCTGCTGGCGCTTCCTGTCGTGATCGCGTACGCATTTTTTCAGCGTTACTTTATCGAAGGCATGGCATACACCGGAATCAAAGGGTGATGCCGACGAGATACTCCTGGCGGGCTGCATCTGTCGATGCGTGATTGTAGGGATATCAATCCGGCTTCCATCAGGTTGTAGGAACCAAGCGGATCATAGCCCACCGTTCTATTCCAGCACACGGTACTTCGTGAAAGGTTAATGATCAAGACAAGCAAGGCATCATCATCTTTGTATCCTAAGACTAACAGAGAGCGCGGATGAACTATCTCAAATCTATAATATTTGTTTCCGTCATTTTAACGTGGAGCTGCGCGTTCGCGCAAAGCTCGGACGAACCTCTCTCCTATTTTTTTGACGGGCACTACGGCCAGGTAGAAGTGGGGGGAAGGTTTGCCGGCGCCGAGTTCCATGATAGCCGTCCAATTCCCTCCCGGATTAGCTTTTACTATCCGGCAGCGAACAGTATCGATGTCAGCACCGACTACTGGAAGCGGGGCAATTCTTTGCCGTTTGCTCTCGGTATTCGGGCGGGGCGGGAGGCGAAGCGGTGGCTTGGGAGAGAACCGTGGGATTATACGCTCAGTCCACACAAAGTGACATTTCATCGACGGGAATCCGAGCTTGAATATTTTCTTTCGTACGAATTTTGCATGAATCAACCGGCGATGGTAGTTTCTCTCAGGATCAAAAATATTTCCGGACGGAAGATCCCTCTCGAAGTGTACACCCATCTTCTCTTGAGCCTTCGGACATGTCAGACATATGCGCGAAAAGATTCTGCCTGGACTGAGTATGATCAGTACGGTGGACGCGATAGTTGCGCATTTTGACGATCCTCAAACGAAACAAGCAAGCGTTTTTGTCGAGAATGCCGGCGTTCATTCGGACAGCTGGTCTTCGAGCGCAAGCGAGTTAGCAGCCACCGACAGCGGAACATCGAGATGGATTAGCGACTCGACATCGCAGCTGATCAAGGATGTTCTGTCACCGGTGAATCCTGGACATCCTGTTGCAGCGTTCTTATACCGGGACGAAATCGCACCGAACGACTCCTTGATTATTGTGCAGATTGTCGGCAGTTGTCCCCGCGATGAGGTAACGAAACGAACGAGCTTTCTCGCCGGCGTTTGGCGGCAGGAAGTAGAAGAGTACGATAATTACATTATTCAAAAGGCGGAAAAGGAATCGCATTTCATCACCGGGGATCGCTGGCTGGACCGCTCGGCGATTTGGGCGCGCGGGCTCATTGCTTCGAATGCTCACTACATCGACGGGCAAATTGTGCCGATGCCGTGCCCGGCGGAATATAATTTTTTCTTCACACACGACGTGCTGCTGACAGACCTCGGGGCAGTCAACTTTGACCTCCAGCGCGTGAAGAGGGATTTGTTCTACATTGCATCCCTCTCGAAAGAAAATGTTATTCCTCACGCATACTACTGGCGCGACGATGGCTTCAAGACAGAATACTGCGCCCCCGACAACTGGAATCATCTCTGGTTCATTCTCGCCGCATCGAGCTATTACCGGCATTCACTCGACTCGGCTACCCTCGACGCACTCTATCCGCTTTTAGGCAAGAGCATCGAGCTGGTTCTGACTCAGCGTAAAGCTGACGGCCTAATGTATGCGAAGCACCCGGATTGGTGGGACATCGGCAATCGTGAAGGGCCCAGGTCATACTTGACGATCCTTACTATTCGGGCGCTCAGGGATTTTGCGTTTGTCAGCGCCTCGCTTGGTAAAAGCGACGGCAAACATCTGCTTGAACTTGAAACGTCAGCGGACAGCATGCAGAAAGTGCTCAACAAGCGATTGTGGGATGACGGCCAGCAATTTCTGACGAACTTCAACGGGACAGACCGTGATTATCACTACTATGCAGGGTCGCTGCTGGCTCCAATATACGGTACAATAAATAAAGATAGGTCAGTACGTCTTCTCAACACTGCGTACAAGGAACTTGTCGATCAACGAATCGGCGTGCGCATCGTTGCACCGGCAGACTTTCATACCGACTCGATGATCTCGTATTTTAAATTGCTGGGAAATGAGGCGGGTGCTCCGTACGCCTACGCGAATGGCGGTGTCTGGCCCCATACCACCGCATGGTATATCCTTGCACTCCAGTCCTGTGGCAAAACTGACGAGGCAGTCGAGTTTTTGAAAAAAACGCTCACGCTGGATGGAATTGCACAAAGCCCCATGGGGCAGCCCGCGATGTATGAGTATCGTTTTGCCGACACTTCGTCGCCTGACTTCGGGAAGATCGACAAACCGTCATTTCTCTGGGCGGGCGGGTTCTACCTTAATGTTCTCTACCGACTGTTCGGCGTAACCGAAAACGAATGGAATCTGTCGGTTTCAAAACCCCGTCCTTCTAATTTCGATTCTGCCGGCTTCTCTTTTGCGTTTGGTGCGCAAAAAAACATTCTTATAAAGGGGAAAGGGGAGACGCTTCATTCGTGGACGAGCGATAACGGGAATGTGTCGTCGTTGGTCTTCCCGCTCGATGCAGTCCAATCCACACAATCCAAAATTGAATTTGGCGCCGTGGACAATCCTTATCTTGAGAGCATCAACGCGATTCTTTACAGCGCGAAGTACACCGAAAAAACAAAATCGCTTGAATGTGTTGTCTCTTCGTTCCAGGGACACGCTGTAACGGCGAAGATCGTCGGAACAAAAAAAGCAACGATGATTGCGGTAGATGGAAAATCTGTGAAAAATGTTCATCGCTCCCGGAACGGCGACGGGAGTGAAACGCTTGAAATGAATTTTACGGGATCGGAGACGAGACAGCATCTTAGTATTATCTATTAAAGAAGGCTATGAAAGTTGCACTTTTTGAAAAACCGCATTCTCTAACTGTTCGATCAACTCCATTGCGCACGCTTCTGCCGGACGAAGTACTTGTGAAAGTTCAGGCGTGCGGCGTCTGCGGCACGGACGTCCACATCGTGGAAGGGACTTCGCGCTCTACTCCCCCCGTTGTGCTCGGCCATGAGTTTACCGGTGTTGTTGAAAATGTTGGGATCGCTGTTCACGGCGTAGCATCCGGCCAGCGTGTTGCTGTCGATCCGAATATTTCCTGCGGAGTCTGCTATTTTTGCCGGCGGGGATTGATTCATCTGTGCGCAAATTTGCAGGCCCTCGGCGTTGACCATGATGGCGGGATGGCGGAGTATTGTTTTGTGCCGGCACAACAGATCTATCCGCTGCCTGAAGGCATGCAGGCGGAAGCTGCCGCGTTTGTCGAGCCCGTTTCGTGCGCCGTTCACGGAATCGACAGAGCAAATATCCGTACGGGCGACACTGTTGTTATCGTTGGAGGCGGGACAATCGGTTTGATTATACTGCAGCTTGCCAGGAATGCCGGCGCCAGCCGCACGATTCTCGTCGAACCTCTAGAACAAAAGGGGCACATTGCGGCTGAGTTGGGTGCAGACGTTGTTCTTAATCCGATGGAGGGAAATGTAAAAAGTGCCGTGATGGACATTACGCATGTCGGCGCTGATGTCGTCATCGAATGTGTAGGCAAGCCTCAGACGGCTCAATTGGCGCTTGAACTTGCGCGGCGTGGTGGAATGGTTGAATTCTTTGGTGTCTGTCCCATCGGAGAAAAAATTCTCGTCGAACCCAACCAAATCTATTTTAAGGAACTGACCATCGCCGGGTCGTATGTCAACCCGAATACTTTTTCGCGGTCGATTGCTCTGTTGCATGCCGGAAAAGTTTGCGTCGACAAGTTTAAGATCGATAGATTTCCCCTGGACGGCGTGAATGAAGCGCTTGCTTACCAAAGGGAAGGAAAAACTCTCAAGAGTATCATTGAACCCAATAATTGAAAAAGATCTTGAAGTCAAAATTGTCCGGACAACAATGAAGAACTTTCTGAAAATTGTCTCGTTCTCCGTCTTCTCCCTGTATATTGCGCGGGCGCAGGAGGAGCCTTCACTGGTGAATTTCAAACATCTTGAATATCTCACCGAGAAAATAGAATTGTACGGCGACACGGTGAGCATCGTTCATATCTATTCAAATTACCCGGGCTACAAATGGGTTGATGCGAAAGAATCGGGACCGGAAGGCATTGCGTGTGTCGACGATGCCGCCCGGGCGGCAGTCGTTTTGTTGCGCAGCTTTGAGCTTACTCACGACAGCTCAAAGCTTGCGGAGGCACGCTCACTTCTCAAATTTGTGTTGGCGATGGAGACAAAGGATGGCGAGTTCTACAATTTTGTGTTGGCCGACCACACCATCAACCGCACCGGAAAGACAAGCTACAAATCGTTCGGCTGGTGGGCTGCACGCGGCGTTTGGTGCATGTCGCTCGGATACCGGATATTCAGAGATGTTGACACTGTATTCGCATCCCGGCTCAAGGATGGAATCATCAGCACATTTCCGCACATCGACGCGCTGATGAAAAAATACGGGGAAACGAAAAATGCCGGACAACTTCGAATACCGGAATGGCTGGTGTATGAATCGGGCGCAGATGTAAGTTCGAAGTTGCTGATGGGACTAACAGAATATTGCCACGCAACTCATGAATCAAGAGTTCAAGAATATATCAAAAAATTGGCTGACGGGTTGATGATGAT
>CAWJKX010000143.1:0-13517 GCA_963843065.1 uncultured Bacteroidota bacterium | reverse complement strand
CAAAAACTGCCGGCCGTATTCCGAGGCGGGACTTCCGATAAAAATAAAACTTGCCGAAAGTCGGCGGAGTGAATGTTCCGCCACAATTTTTAGCTGCGCCTCTTTGTGGCTTGCAAACTCATCGTTGATTTGCTGCGCGGCAAATTGCTCTTGCTTCGAATTCGTCCCCAGAATAATTTTAGTTCCGGGAACAACCTTGAAACGAGTGTTCTTAAGAACGGTTTGTTGCGGCGTAGGAAGGATGGTCGGCATCGTCTGATTTTCCTCTTGTGCACTCACTACAATGCTAAAGAGAGAAGCCATCAAGAAAAGCACGAAGGCTGTCTTCATTGTTCACCCCCATAGTATAAGTGAAATTGTTGAATAATATTTCGGGAGATTTGGCGTAACGGTGAATTCGGTGGAGAGTTCCGGAAGTATTCTCCATCGTCGAAAATGACTGCGGAAAATATAACGAACTAGTATAATGGATTCAAGAGGAAGGTGAAGAATTGCACTGCCAAGACGCAGAGATTTATTATAGCATCAATAAAAATATCTAGAAGCCATCTCAAAAACCCTGAGTAATGTCATTCTGAGCGCAGCGAAGAATCTAATAAGTCATTCAAAAAGGAAAAATGAGATTCTTCGTCGCTACGCTCCTCAGAATGACCGTACGGGGATTTTTGAGATATCTTCTGCTCATAATTGGACGATTCTACCGGGTTGACACTCGAGGCTTTTCGCGCGGGGAAAAATCCGGCAGGTCAATTGCGCGTTTTCTTCTTCGGGGAGTACTTTATTTGCTTTTCTTTCACTACCGCGATTTCAAGAAACGCAGAATAGATGTCGGAACCAAGGAGCCGCTTGATGGTTTCTTCCCGCTCCAGACGTTCTCGCAGTTCTTCTACAGTCCTGATCCCCTTTTCTTTCATCAGCTGGAGAACTTGATGTGTTTCATGCGATTCATTCGCAACCTCTTTCCCCTTCCTTCCGGACATAATGTAGGCAACGTCAAGGCCCACTTTTTCAAGAAGACGGCGGACTTTGGGGCCCGGCGAATTGATCCCGGATAAATAGACATTCAGATACTGCTGGTTTTTCTGAACAGCTTCGCCGAATGCCTTTATCGATCCAAATCGTGCCAGAGCCTCTTCCCGCAGCCGGGCGGCTATTTCAGTTTTTTCGTTCACTATAAAGAATAGTAGTAGTGCTTGACAAATGTATAATTAATCATTATATTATCCGCGTTTACTTTTGACCGCAAATGATATGAAAAAAAACGAAAACAAACAAAGCAAGAATGCGATCACAGCTCTAAAAAGTGTTTTAAAGAATGATGGAAGAAAACTGACATGGCTTTCCGCCGTAACAAGCATTCATTATCAGCGGTTACAAAGGATTGTCAATCAAGGATATGACCCCAGTATTACTGAGGCAGTAAAAATAGCGGGTGCACTAAAAAAGCCGATTACCGTGCTTTTCCCTTTAGACGGACTACAAGAGGCATTTCTCCACATTGACCCGGAATTGCTTCTTCAATCAGCGCGTACGGCAAAAAAGGCGCACAGAAGCTCACACTTAAGCTGAAACGGGCTACTTGACGAATTGTATTCATTAGAAGCATCCCTCTTGCATCGGGGAGCTTGTCATTTTTTATGGGAAAAATTGTTACACACATAGGTCCGGCCACAAATCCTGCCTAATGTAGGAGAGGGGAGACATCAATAATGATTCTCATCGTTGAAGACGACGACGCAATGCGCGAACTTCTGAGAACGCTTCTACACAGCGAGGGGCATGAAGTAATTTCAGCTCAAGACGGTATAGAAGCAGTACAGCAATACAAAACCCACGGGGAAAAAATCCAGCTTGTTATTACGGATATTGAGATGCCGAATCTTAAAGGAATAGAGGCTTACCGGCAGATAAAAACAATGGATCCTGAAGCGAAAGTAATTTTTGTGAGTGGTGCTCTGAACACACGATTGCAGGAGCAGTTACAAAGTGAGGGTGTACAAGGCTTCTTTCAAAAGCCGTTTGTACCTGCCGATATTCTTGCAAAAGTCCGCGAGATGTTGAGCGGGGAGTGAGGAGGCTGTCTATCGTTTTCCGAATGACATCTCTCAACAGCGCAAGGTCAACAAAGAAGGTGTTTCCGCCAATCCTTGCAGTCTTCGCGGCTTTGCGTGAAGATTATTGAGATAACTTAAAATAGAAGTATATGCGAAAGGCTACCGCACATCTCACCGACGAAGAATTTGCACTGTACGCAGATGCGATTATCCTCAACTCGTCGGATCGACTACCAAATAAAATTCTGCGTCACGTGATGGAATGTAATCGCTGCAAAAAGAAGTTGATGGAATTGCTGAATTTAATCGAAGAGCAAGAATCGCACACTTCTCAGAAAACACATCCGTTTTTCGGACGCACGATTGTTTGATTAGCTCTAAAAATTCCCACCGCATTATTCAGATGATTGGATACCTCGAATCTCCGACGAGTCCTTCGGACATGTTTGGAATAACCATCTAACAGGGTGATTGAAAAAGTCCATGCAGCTTGCCACGAAGACACAACGTCACTAAGAAATTAAGGTGAAAACTATTGTCGCTAATATCATCGACGGTTGAGATAGCGATTTGCTTAAAATTATTTCGTGCCTTCGTGACTTAGTGGCTCATAAAGGTGTTTTTCAGCAACCTGCTAATGGTTTTTTCAGATGGCTTCTCAAAACGTATTTCCCACTAAGATAGTTTTTCCAAGCCGAGTTGCTACATACCCAAAAAATAACTTGACATTGGTCGCATTTTCTTGAATATTCGCAATAGGTAATATCGTTTTCGGGGACAAATCAGGGAGACTCACCATGCGCACACCGAAACAAACTCTCATTATTTATTCATTCTCCTTTTCTCCAATCTTGCTTTCTCACAAGTTGTCATCAAGGATACTGTGGTCATAACGCCCAAGGGCAACGGTAAATCATCCACTCTCTCGACTTCAAATCCACAGTATTACATTGCAACAATTTCAATTTCGTGCGACGCCTTGAACTCTACGCACGATCCAACTTTCTCTCGCGGCGCAATCGTATTCCAGATCGGCACTTCTACAGTTCAGCTGGCAGGCGCTTTGAATCCAGGAGATTTAGGCCGCACCGGATCGATAGTATACACCTCCTCGCCAGTTGCAATAGACGCCCCGGTACAACTTTCCATCGGTGGCGCCCAGTGCCCACTGACCCCGGATTCCGCGCTTTCTTTTGTCATTATAATCGACTCGATCTCGGTTGGCAGCGTAGTCTATCAAGCGACATATCCGTTTCCAACTATTCAAGTCGCGTATCCGCTGCAAGCGCAAAACATTTACGGGGTAACAACCATCCATGGCGATGCGCAAGTCGACCCGTCGCCGGATAGTTCAGCAGCTGTCACGTGGACGGTGTATGATGACAATGGCGACCAACGGTCCAACCAGCCGGCCGATTTCGACATCACCGGGTATAGCGGCGTTGCGTATGTAGTGGCTACTGCAACGAACAGGTATGGCAGCACGGAATCAGACCCGGTTCAAATCTGGATCGATCCGATGAATACACCGGCCGGGAACAAAATCTACACGCGCTACGGCGGTACGCTCACAATCGGGATCAACGGAGCAGATCCGTCATTCTATGATCCTGCAAATGCGATGCAATTGACGCTGAATAACACCCCCCTTCTTTCATCGTCGGTGACCGAAGCACAGGTGAGTGTTGGGCAATGGAGTACACTGGATTTTAGGTTAATGAAGAATGGACACGAACGTGTGCCGGGAGGCAATTTACAAATTCTTAGTGGTTACGGTCAGGCCGATTTCGATGAGACCGATTATTACACTCTATTTTCCTTTTACATCTATTTGACTATCGACAGCACACAACAAACGCTGCCGCCGAATTGGGTTTACGGAGACCCATTTTATTTAAGCGACCCGTTTGTTCCGAGCCAGACGTTGTTCATTGCCCCGGTGACAGGGGAATTGATGTTGCAAATCACAGGCGCTTCCACGGCGGCAATCGATACACTTTTTCTTCAATCGCCGGTCAAGAAAGTTCTGTTGATCAATCCATCCGGAAACATAGGCGACACGCTCGATTGCGGAGTTGTTACTGCGGGAGACACGATACAATTCTATCTCCGTTCAAACATGAGCATCGTTGCCGGACAGAATATGTATCCTGAGATAACGTTGCCGGATACCGGCGGAGTCATTGCTTCAATAGCGGCAAAAGGTAGACAAACAGGCGGTGTCTTTCCGGTGGATAAAAGAAAACTTTTGTTGAAGTCTCATGGTGTGGATCAATCGCTTCAGAAGAGGTTATTTACAGAAAAGATAAAAAGCCACTTGATAAGGAATCCATTATCGACGAGTCAAGTTGTCCACCTTCAGCAGAAAAATGTTGAGACGCAGGGGGCGAAAAAGAGCGTGTCGAAGCCGGCAATAATAATAGGGCCAGGCAATTCCAATCCTATCACAACGCTTGCATTCGAAGACTGGACGGATTTGGATTTTGACGACGTGCAGGCAGGAGCATGGATTTCGACCGCAGGCTGCCCGACGGTTGTACTTTCTTCTGATCACATGAATCCGGGTGATACGGTAGACGTGACGGTAAAGAAAAAACTCAACGATACAACATACATAGACTATCCAGCAGGAACATTGTTTGATATCGGAATTTGGAGCGGAATTGGTTATGGAACACTCCTAGCAAATGGAGCCGACTCAACTTCGTTTGATGACGTGACCATGCCGATTAAATTTATTGCAACCGATAGTCTCGCGCTTGATAGCGTGGTTGTCACGATATACGGCGCACCGGACAATGGGTCATCCGCTTCTGGTATAGCTGGAAAATCAGGCAACAAGAAGATGCTGACACAAGCATACAAGCCCCAAAAAGGTGGGAAGAAGTTTTTAGCGGCCTTGGATAATTCGACCTGTTCTGGACCTACCAAAGGAACCATAGTAAAATACAAGTTGACTGTTAATACTTGTTTAGAAGATATTTTGAACAATGGCCAAACCGCTATAAGAGTCACTGTCAGCCCCACGGCGCCTCCCGATGATAAAAAAATGAGCATCTCTGTTGGACCAGAGGGGTTAGGGTACGCAAAAATCAAGGATTTGCGTTCGGGAGATGAAGGTTTTTCACTTAGTGACATACCATACCAGGATATTAAGAATCGTCAAGTTGTAATTGAGGGTACTGGAAAAACTATTCCAGGGACGTTCCCTCTCGGTGTGAGATTTTTTGTATCATGGGCGGGAGGAGCAAAACCTCTCGATACTGGTTCTGTGTTCTTGAGTGGCAGCAATACGACGTGCCCTGAGTACACACAAAATGACGGTCGTTGGTCAAGTACAACCTATGATTCTCGGAATGGCGATATAGGACACAAAGGTTGCGCCCTTACAGACTTAGCAAACAGTCTTTCCGCAGAAGGAAAGGATTGGAATCCATTGACACTGAATGCCTACATGATAATTAATCATAAATATGATGCGACGGGAGGAGTTGATTGGAATGCTATGGAATATCTTGGCGGTCTGAAAATCAAGAAACCATTAGGCAAACAAACTAATCTAAAAAATGGAGTCATATTAAGTCCTTCTGAACTAGCTGATCTAGATGGCGCTCTAGCCGCCGGAAGTTATGTAATCGCTCAAGTAAAGGATGTGCATCCAAATGGGGATGTAATTCCACATTGGATATCGATTACGGGTAAAAATAACGGAATATATTCCATTTTTGATCCGGGTAATACAAGTGGCAGTTATTGCAAGAAAGTAGTTCTTGATGCATACAAAAATGAAATCTTTAGGGCGCAAATTTTTTCAAGGAATTAATCTATGAAAACCAAAATAGCTTTGAACTTCATCGTATTACTTACTTTCCTGGCTGGCGTAGCAAATGCCCAGTCTATTTCTTATAGTGCGACAGGCAATGCTGATTTTCTTATTGTTGATCCACAGGGAAGAAAATCCGGCATTGACGGAATTGCCAAAATTGAGTATGACCAAATACCAAGCGCCCTTATCGGCTCAGCCGCCTACGGCGATCAGACCCCGGAGGATGAGAACTCTGTTGATGCAAACATTGAACCCGCGATAAACGGCGATTATCAGTTTATTATTTATGGTGACTCGCTCTCTCAGGGCTATGTCAACCCGATTGTTCATTATTCCGACAACGGGCCTGTATCGAACATTGTGAATTATAGTATTATTGATTCCGGAATGGTTGTTACCATAAAATTGCACTTTGTAGACAATGATCGTCAAAACACTTCTCTCACCAAAATAATCGATCAGAATTACTTTCTTAAAGAAATCAATGCTCAAAGAAAAGCAAATTGGATTTTAAACGACGGAACGAAAAATGCATACATTAGTTTTGTGAACAACTACTTCAACCAAATCACCGCAGGGAATGTGACCTCTGCCAGCGCAACGCTTGCGAGCTTCCGACGCCAACTCGTTAGCGACAGTAGTTCTTTATCCATTAACGGCTACTCAATTAGAGATCTGTCACAAGACATAACTCAACTCCAAGAACAATTGCCATTACCTCCGTCCGGTCTTAACGTGAAGCTTGTCAACAGCATGGGAGTTAAACTTATTGGTGGCTCGCTTCAGTACTACGATGGCAGTTGGAAACTTGCAGTGAACAACAACGACGGAACGTTCACCATCAACACCACGCTCAAGAACGTGAGCTTGCAAGTGACGTATGCCTACGGCGTGCAAACAAAATCGAATGTTACAGTCGGAAGCGATACGGTAGTGTTTCAAACCGTTAATGCACAAGTCAAACTCCAGAACAGTCAAGGGAATTTGATCGATACAGGAGCTGTCCAATACTATGCCGGAGCCTGGAGAAATTTTGGGACAACCACGAGCGGCGTTGCAACAATGGAACTCCTGCCGATTAATTACTCCTTTAGCATGACCTATGCTTATGCCAGCAACAATAAGGCGCAGGATTTGAGCGCGAACCCGATTGTCGTTTTCCAGACGACCAATACGTCCGTTCAACTAAAAAATAGCCAAGGCAACTTGATGGACACTGGGACAGTGCAGTATTACTCCGGCGCATGGAGAACATTTGGGACAACTTCAGGCGGCGTTACTACCAAAGAGCTTCTGCCAAATAGCTACTCATTCAGCATGACCTACGCTTATGCCAGCAATAATAAGCAGCAGGATATAGGAGCAAATTCTACTGTAGTATTCCAAACAGTTAATGCGGTTGTTCAACTCAAGAACAGTCAAGGAAATCTCATTGACCAGGGTACTGTCCAATACTATTCCGGGGCTTGGAGAACTTTTGGGGCAACCTCTGGCGGCGTAACTTCCAAAGAGCTTTTACCCAATAGCTACTCTTTCATGATGAACTACGCTTATGCTAGTAACACCAAGCAACAAGACTTAAACAGCAACCCAACGGTAGTTTTTCAGACCGTGAATACAACCGTTCAATTAAAAAATAGCCAAGGCAGTCTAATGGACGCAGGGACTGTGCAATACTATTCCGGAGCTTGGAGGACATTTGGCACGACGACCAACGGAGCGGTTTCCCTGGAATTGCTTCCGAATAGCTACCAGTTCAGCATGACCTATGCGTATGTCAGTAACAACAAGACGCAGGATGTCGGCAGTAATAACACCGTAATTTTTTCGACTGTCTTAGCTACCGTGAATGTGATAAATACTCAAAACAATCCGGTAAATAATGCCGTCGTAACTTATTATTCCGGTGCATGGAGACAGTTTGGCAATACAGTGAACGGAAATGCAACAAAAGAACTCCTTCCTGCAAGCCTGCAATTCCGTGCACAGTCTGGCTCCGTTTCACAAAATAAGACACAGGATTTGTCGGCGAACCCGGTAGTAGTGATTACGCTGAATCAATGAGCAATCAACAATGAACAATCAACAGGAAACACGAACTAAGGACTACGAACTACGGACTACGAACCGTAAAGAGGGGCTTATGAAAGCAATCATCACACTCTTTCTTTCACTTTTCACTTTTAATTTTTCACTCTCCCAGCACCAACTTCCTTTTGAGTCGAAGGATAATAGAATAGAGCTCTCCGTTCGTAATACTTCTACTGTTGCCGCTTCCGGAGTCACGGTAGAGGTGTCGAATGTTCCCGGATGGCTTCACTTTACATTTGCCAGTCAGACAATAAAGCAACTCAAGGGAAAAGGAGATACCACAGCCGCGTTTTCTTTTACCGTGGACAAACTCGCGCCGATCAACAAGCCTCAGACGCTTACGTTTACCATTACAAGTTCAACGGGTGAAAAGTGGACGAGACAGCTCGACGTCAGCGTCAATCCGCCGGATCATTTCGAATTGTACCAAAATTATCCGAATCCTTTCAATCCTTCGACAACCATTTCCTACCTGCTCCCAAACGACAGCCGGGTAATTCTCAAGATTTACAATTCTATTGGTCAGGAAGTTACGACATTGGTGAATGACAGCCGATCAGCGGGCTACCATCAAGAGGTGTGGAATGCATCGAACATCGCAAGCGGGATGTACATCTATCAATTAACAATGAACAATCAACAGGGGAAGAAGGAATTTTACCGGAAGAAGATGTTGGTGGTTAAGTAAACAACGTTCAACAATATTGGCTAAGGGGAATACTTGTTAGTTGTTGGACGTTAAAATCTGCATTACCTTTAGCCCCGCCCGCACGGCAATTCACTCATACCGCAATTTATTCGTACCGCAGCGACTCAACCGGATCGACATTCGCGGCTTTACGTGCAGGGAAAAATCCTGCCAGCACGCCGATGACCGCAAGGATGCCGGCAGTGAGAAGCATGATGTTCAGCGACAGAATCGGCCGGCCGAGGAATTGCATCGGCCCGTCATCGGCAGGAATCGTTCTGACGAGTGAAACGACCCCCCACGAAAACATCATGCCGATGAATCCTCCGAGAAAAGAGATGAGGAGCGCTTCAAACACAAACTGAAAAAGGATGTAGCCTTTTCTAGCACCGATCGCCATTTTGATGCCGATCTCTTTTGTCCGTTCTTTGACGACGACATACATCACGTTGGCAACACCGACGCCTGCAATCAATAGTGTGAGAAAACCGACCGATCCCAAAAAGATCGATATACCGAGTCCGACTTTCCTGTTGATCGCTTCATCCTCGATGAAATCCCAAATACCGAGAGCGCGTTCGTCGGAGGGATCAAAACGGTATTTTCTCCCCAGGACGCGGTACAGCTCACTTTTCACCATCTTCTGCTTTCCGGGATCGCTCGGGCGGACCACGATCGAATTCACGTACTGGTTTCCGTACATTGTTCGAAACGAGGTGTAGGGAATAATCGCGCGCCGGTCGTCCGGGCCGTTGTTCATGGATGTTTGAAGTTTTTCCTGCATAATGCCGACGACAGTAAACGGAACACCGTCCGCGAACAAAACCTTTCCGACCGGATATTCATCGTTGAATATATCTTTCGCGATTTTTGCACCAAGAAAAATCACCCTCCGCTCCTGAGCAACATCGAGGGCGTTCAAAAATCTCCCTCCTCCCGCTGGATACATGCGCCGCATTTCTTCGAACTCTGCGTTCACGCCTTCACACTCGGTCGTCATAGAAAGTTTCTTGTAGGTCAGCGTCATATTGGTGCGGTATTGAGGGCTGGCCGTCTCGATCGCGGGGATCGTCTGGCGAAGCATATCGACATCCTCCTCGACCATGCGCACACGCCGCCCTTTCGGCAGCCCTTCAAAACTCAAGCCGGTTTCGCCGGGGTACACGATCATGATGCGGTTGCCGGCGTTGATCAATCCGTCTGTCAGCCTGTCCGTCAATCCTTCGCCGAAGGAAAGGAGAAGCACCACGGCAACCGTTCCCCACGTAATTGCAACGAGCGTAAGAATCGCACGGGTGCGGTGCGCATTCAGGTCATAAAAAAATTCTTTTAGGAGTTCAAGCCACATGGTCTCGGTTCCGTTAAAAAAAGATGTAGGACACCTTCGTCTAAACTACGTTCTCAAACATTCAACAACATCCAGATTCGCCGCACGCCGGGCCGGCATTACTCCCGCCGTAAAACCGATGACAGAGAGAACAAAAATAGTCGCCGCCGTAACTTCTAAAGAAAGCACGGGCGTTCCCACAAATTCCTGGATGGGGATAAAATGCATCACTTGAATGATGCCGTAGGCTATTGCAAAACCGATGGACGAGCCGATCGAGATAATGAAAAATGTTTCCATGAAAAATTGGAAGAGAATATTCGACCGCTTTGCGCCAACCGCCCGCTTGATGCCGATCTCTTTGATTCTCTCCTGCACAACAATATACATGATGTTGGCAACGCCAATTCCTCCGACCGCCAGCGTAAAACTCCCGATCAATCCCATAAACAAATTGAAGGCGAGGAAAAAGTAAAAAAGAAATTTATCAAACATGCTTGTATCCCAAATCCAGACTGCGTCGTGGTCGGTCGGGTCGAACCTGTAACGTTTCCCAAGCACCTCCCTCACCTGGCCATCCACTTCCTCCGCCTTCGACGGGTCCTTCGGCTGGAAGATAATGTTTTGAAGATGGATCTCGCCGAACACTGAGGAGTACGTCGATGCCGGGATAAAAATCCGATCCTGGTCCCGTGAATTGTAGGATGAATTCTGTGTTTTCTTCTGCATCACGCCAATCACGGTAAACGGGACGTCGCCGACATAGATTAATTTTCCCACAGCTTGGGTTTCCCCGAATAAAAACTCTTTCACTTTGTCGCCGAGAAGAACAACTCTCCTCCGCTCTTTCATGTCGAGGTCGTCCACAAATCTTCCCCCGGCTCGGGAATGATGTTCCTCATCTCCGCATAAATCGGATAGACTCCCGTGATTGCGGGGTTGAGAATATTTTCACCGACGTGAACGGGCACGCGCCATTTAATGTACCTCCGGGCTGATCGCCCGAACCCCTGATACTTGAGACTCAACCAGTTTCGCATCCTCTTCTATAAAAGATATCTGCCTCCCTGTCCCGAATCCTTCATACGCTCTCGTCGTCTTGCCGGGAAACATGATGGAGATACTCTCGCCGATGCCGTGCATATTGGTGCTCAGCTGTTTTTTGAAACCGAGTCCGAATGCGATAAGCACGATGATCGCGACCGTCCCCCACGTAATCCCGAAAACGGTAAGGAATACGCGCAGTTTTTGCATGCGCAGATCAAGAATAAATTCCGACAGTATGGTGCGGAGTTGGTCCATCGTTAATCGATTTTTTTCACCGGTTTCTCGAACACTTCGTCTCCTTCTTTCAATCCGTCGAGCACTTCAATATTGATTGCATCGCTCAAGCCGGTTTTGATAACACGCTGTTCTTCCTTGCCGGCTGCAAGGGCGAGCTTCACGATCGCCGAATCGTTTCTAAAGGTGACAACGCGCTCCGGGATCATGAGGACATTCTCTTTCTTTTGAATAATGATGTTTGCGTTCGCAGAGTAGCCGGCGCGCAGCGTCGCGTTGCTCGTCTTTGGAATGAGAATTTCAATCGCGAAGACGGTAGCGTTCTCTTTCTTGTCAGCCTTCAATGAAATTTTTCGGAGCGTTCCTTGAATGGTATCGTTTGGAAGCGCTCCGACTTTCAACTCGGTCATCATTCCTTCTTTCAATTTGCCGACATCGATCTCGTCTACGGTTCCTTTAAAGAGAAGCCGCTCCATGCTCGCCATCTTCATCAAAATTGTCCCTTCCTGGTACGTGGTCAGGGGAGTTACCGGGTCGCCGACCTGGACCGCTTTGCTCAGTACATACCCGCTGATGGGCGCCTTTACAATAGACTCGATTATGGTGTTGCCGATATCGACTCGTCCGCTTTCGAGGAGCGCGAGATTCTCCTTAGCTATGTTCAAATGCAGGTCGCCTTCCTGAGACTTGCGCTGTGCGTCTTCATATTCTTTATTTGAAATCATTTTTTTCTTAAACATCGCCTCTTCCCGCACAAGATCCTTCGACACATTTTCGACTTCGACCTCTGCGAGCTGCACTCCTCTTTTCGCATCGGCAAGTTCCTGCGGCGCCGGGTCGGGCTTCACTTCGAGCAATGGATCCCCTGCGTTCACGAACGTTCCGGCATCGGCAAAGATGCGCTTCACCACGCCACCGACTTTCGACTTCACGGAAATTTCATTCTCCGGCTCGATCGTACCGACGGCAAGAGCTTTATCGATAATGTTGCCCCTCGAAATTTTCACTTTCGGAAGTTCGGTATCTTTGGAACTCTTGGAATTTCCGAAGAAGAGAAAGCCTGCAACTGTTAACGCGACCACCGCGAATGATGAGATGAATATCTTCTTTTTCATTGAAGAATCCTTGGAAATGTGTCAGTGAAAGGAAGTCCTGATAGTGTGACTCGATATCAATACGGATAGTTGGATAGAAATGTTGCAGAAAGACTGGTAGAGCATGGGTAATCGTAGAAGGGCGTCGGCTTTATTCCCTGTAAGCGAACAGCTACCTCCCGAATTAATCGGGCTGTTTATTTTGCACGCTCGAGAAAATCAATACCGTCAACAAGGCTTGAATCTTCTTGTCCCCACGTCGATGGAGCGGGCCCCATCTCAAACTTTATCGTTGCTCCATTCTTGATGGTATTATGGTCGATCCAAGAGTGATTCCAGTTCTTTCCGTTGACCTCGCACGATTGGACATAAATGTTCTCCTCAGAAGCCTCAGCCGCCTCTATCCGGAGTGTTTTCCCATTCTCGAGAGCAACGGAAATTTTCTTCCACATCGGTCCGGTTAAGTAATATATCGGCTGGCCAGCGTTGGGAAAAATTCCGAGAGCGGTAAAAACGTACCACGAGCTCATGGCGCCACTATCGTCATTCCCCGGAACTCCAATAAGGGTGAATCCTTCCCTGGCCAGCTTTCTGCCCCAGAAACTGGCAAGATCCGGGCGGCCGGCGTATTGGAACGATTGAACGGCGAGAAACGCGGGCTCGTTTGAAAAATCAATGAGACTGTCCGTTAATCCGTGGGTGAGCTTCGCGGCGAAAACCTTTTTCCCGCCCGACATCTTCACCAGGGTTGCAAATTGGTGCGGAACAAAATACGAATATGTCCACGAACTTCCTTCGTAAAAATATTCTTTCCACGATCCCCAGTCATGCTTGGGATCGATGGCAACCCACCGGCCATTGGACTCCCTTGGCGCCACGAATCCTTTGAATCCATCGCTTACGGCATCCGGGTTCCGAAAGATTCGACCATTGTTTGCTACGGGTCAAATACTTTTCAAAATCCTCCCGATGGTTCATTGCGAGTGCAATCTCAGCCGCACAAAAATCGTTGTAGGCGTATTCAAGCGTTTTTGAACACGACATAACGCCGGCCGGAATCCATCCACGGCTTTTGTAACTCGCCATAGCAGAATCAACGACGTCAGAATGTCCGAACCCTTGCCAGCCGATTCGGTCGTTCTCCGCGTTATGCTTT
>CAWJKX010000142.1:0-24859 GCA_963843065.1 uncultured Bacteroidota bacterium | reverse complement strand
CCGTACTTTTTTCGGACCGTCTTTACAAGCAGACGGACAACGGAATCATTACATCATTGCGGTTGGCCTCTCCCGGCGCGTTGTGGTTCGCACCGTGGTTGGATGACGTGTATGTGCCGCAGCTCGAACATGTTCGATGCTGCAAGGTTCCAGGCGGGCATGATTGGGTAATCGATTCAGAAGCTTCTAACTGTACGATGCCTCTCAAGTCCATTGACGAGAAAGGAACCAAGCGTCTTCCTTACCAAACAGATCATCATTGTTGGATCATTCACGGCACGCCTCCGAATATTACTGTTGACAAAAATGGTGTCACTTGTGGAGCTGGTGCAGGGAGTATTGCGTTTGCAGATTTCCACGGTTTTTTGACTAACGGAGAATTGAGAAACGCATAGCAAATGAAAAACATTTCCAAATACGTCGGGATGCTTTTGGTGGTGGCCGCCGCGATCGTTCTTCTTTTTCGTGCAGCTGACGATCAGGACGTCTCCCGGAACTTCATCCCGGCCGATACAACGTACGCGCCCGTTGTGGTTCACACGTATCGCCCAAAATCAACGCCGTTTGAAAAGGCTTCGAAGGTGGCTGCAAAGCTCCCCAAAGGGATGAACGAGCGCAACGTGGCGCGAGTTATCGCCGTTGTGAGGCATCTACCGGTCGACAGCGTCGGCAAAATGAAAACAGACACGACGTTGATCATCGAATCGCGGACCGGCGACGTCCTGGTCCCGAAACCCAGCCGCGGTTCGATCTCCGTTGACGTAACAATGTACACGCCTCCGGTTCTCTATCTGGGAATGTTCTCTTCGATCGGCGTTTCGATCGGCAAGCGAGGCAACGATGCACGAATCTCTCCCGTCGCTTCGCTCGCCCTGGTTGAATGGTATGGAGTGCTGCACTTCCCGTTCTTCAGCGCTGACCTCGATGGCGTCGGCACCGGTTTCGAATATCGGTTGTACGATCAGATCTTCATCGCGCCGGTCGTTATGTGGCACTACAACGATCTTTCAAAAGAAATAAAACTGCAATTCAATTTTGTTTTGTAGACTGTTCTATCAAAGGAGTTGTTATGGCAAAAGAAACTGCAAGTAGGTTCTCATCTCTGATCAACCGGTTTACCGGGAAGCAATCGGTCATCATCAACGAGGAAATTCCTGAGATCGATAGTCGTGCGCCCGTCGTGCCGATAGAACCGCCTCCGATAGACAAACCGATCGTTCAGGAAACGGCGGTCATCAGTATTTACGATCGCTTTTCAACGTATCCATCCGTCAAACTTACTCCAGAGAAGCTTGCAGGCATCATTCGCGAGGCCGACAGTGGCGACATCTATCGCCAGGCGGAACTGTTTGAAGAGATGTTAGAGAAGGACGCGCGCATTTTGAGCGACTGCGCAAAGATCAGAAGTGCCATCACGCGGAGAAATTACAACGTCATTGCCATCAAGAGCGACGATCCGAAGCAGAAGAAAATCCGCGACGACGTCGATTTGATGATAAAAAACATTCGCGGCTGGCGAAACATTGTCGCCAACATTGTTGACGCCTACTTCAAAGGTTTTTCCGTTAACGAAATCTTTTGGCTGGCCGAAGGGAACAAATATACGATCGGCGACATCCGCTGGCGCCATCAAAAGCGTTTTCGGTTTGCTAAAACGACCGATCCCTACAGCGACCCCGACGATCTCCGTTTGCTTGTCGATCCACGACACATCGATCGTTATCGGAACCTCGTTACCGACGAAGATCTCTCCGAGTGTGTCGTCAGCGGTTTATCTCTTCGTAAATATCCTTTGCTGCGGTCCCGGTTCATCGTTGCGCAGTATCGCGGCATGTCCGGCCACGGGAATCGCACTGCCATCATGCGCCCGCTGACTTATTTGTGGATGTTTAAAAATTACGACGTAAAGTTTTGGGTGCAATTCGCAGAAGTTCTACTCGGCTATCGCATCGGACATTACGATCCGAACCAACCGGATCAGATTCCATTGCTCGAACAAGCCCTGGCCGGGCTTGCGACCGACGCTGCGGCCGTCATTTCTAAAGATAGTAAGATTGAGTTCGTGGAAATGGGGCAGAAGGCAGCTTCGCATCTCGTTTACAAAGACTTCAAAGACTGGGTGAACGGGGAAATGAGCGAGCTGATTCTCGGCAACGAAGCGACAACACGCTCCACGCCGGGCCGTCTCGGTGGTGAAAATCAGGCGTCGGAAGTAAAACAAGAGATCGTTGAGAGCATCGTTGGCGTCGTGGACGAGGCAATCAACGACGATCTCATTGTTCCGTACGTCGATTACAACTATGGTCCCCAGGAAGAATACCCTTACTACCAAACCGACATCTCGCAGGCCCTCGACATGAGCAAGGAGGCCAGTATCGGTTTACAATTAGAACAAATGGGTGCGAAGTTTTTCGCGAAAGACATCAAAGAGAAGTTTGGCTGGCCGTTGGCGAATAATGACAACGATGTTCTTGTCCCGATGCCAAAAGGCGCTGAGCCTCTGCTTCCTCCCGATCAGTCAACACTCACAGCGAAAAAAAAACTTCTTTCTCAATAGTAGATGAAGAGGTATACCACAATAAAGTGGATACCGTGAGCGAAAATTCAATTAAGGGCTCGCTGCCGATTTATGAGATCGCAGTCAAGCCGATCAAAGAAGCCCTGCAGTCCGCAGCGAGTTTTGACGAGGCAAAGAAAAAGATAAAAGCACTCCCATTGAACAAAACATTCCTCAGCGAGTTTTCCACGCACCTTCAGAACGGCATCGAAACCGCCGACGCGATCGGTCGCAGCCAGATCGTCGAGAAGGATAAAGTCTTGAGCGGTGATGAAAGCCCTATCGCCGGAAAAATTCATTACAATGTCCTGGAATGGTTCGTTGCCGATGGCGGTCCGGTCAATATTTCGTTCGATCTTATTCCTCAATCCGCTTTAGACTATCTGCGCGAGAAAAGTTTAACCATTGCAGGCGTCGAATCGCAGGACTTGCTCGACACCGTCCAGCAAAAACTTGTCGATGCCGTCGAGAGCGGCGTCACCTTCAGCGATTGGCAATCCGAAATCGATCAGCTTTTCGACAGCTACGGCATAACGCCGATGTCGAACATGCACGCGCAAACGGTTTTTCGCACGAATATTTTCTCGTCGTACGCGATCGGTCAGCTCGACCAGGTCAACGACATGTCCGACCGCTTCCCAATGTGGAAATATTCAGCCATCATGGACGCGCGAACGCGGCCGGAACACGCCGCTCTCAACGGCACAGTCTACAACGTCGGCGAAGGACCTCTCCCGCCGATCGATTACAACTGCCGCTGCACGGCAATTTATCTTCACTCATCTCAAACAGATGGTTTGGTTCCGCAGAAGTGGGATGGATCGAAGCAGGCGACGCGGTTCAATACCCGCAAATCATTCGACGTGTGGAAGCAGAGTAAACCCGTTTCAAAAGACATTCAAAATTGGATTGAAGACCAGTCCTGACTGTACGGCAGACAGTAATTTGACATAACTTTCTCTTGTCTCAAATAATGTGACTACTCGTTTCAAAACCTCTCACTTTTTCCCGCTGAGTCTCATTTAATGTGATCGCTCGTTTTCCCGTAAGCCTTTGATATATATAACTTTTCCCAATAATGCGATTCTCATTTAATGTGACACCCCACAATGTTTTCATATCCTGGGATCTTTTTTGGCCTTGATTCTCCCATCGATTACCGCTACATTCGTTCACATACAATCACCAAGGTCGGGGGAACTGCCCGATTGATACGTCCGCTTAACTCAGTTGACACATACCAACCGACTAGCTCCCCATATCAGTAAAGAGAAATTTCTTGGCGGATTCAAAAATCGCCCGATAAATGATTTTCACTTCTGTTGTTCACGGCTGTTTGCGCCGTCACGTTTCTCACTTCATACATTCTCGACATTCTGAAATATGGTTGGCGCGCGATCGGACGAAATTCGGAGGGGAGCCACTCGATGTACTTTCTCCCGGCGGCAGCACTATTTCCACTTGTTTGATTGGAGCTTTCGTTTATTAAATTGAAAACAAAAACACAACTTTAGATTATGGATAAAAAACATTTCATGCTGAAACTTCTTCCCCGCCGGCCTAACTTTGCTCAAACGATGACAGACGAAGAAAGAAAAATCGTGCAACAGCATATTGCATATTGGAAAGACTATATGAGCAAAGGCGTTATGCTTGTATTCGGACCCGTGTATGACCCCAAGGGGACGTACGGCATTGGTATTGTTGCGGTGGACAGCGAAGATGAGATCAGCGGGCTTATGGAGAACGACCCCGCATCGAAGATACACACATATGAGTATTATCCGATGAATGCGGTAACTCCACAGAAGTAGGAAAGCGCACCGGCAATGTATGGTCCAGCATAGTTAGCGCTTGGCCCATTCTCGGTGATTTTTTTCACCTATTTTTTTAAATAATGCCCGCCTTGCTTAAAAAACTCATGGGGTGTACCTCCAGTTGAAATCACACATTCATATTTTGGCGATAATTATTTTTCTTGCATCAGCGTTCGCGAAGGACAATCTTCTTGCTCTCGACTCGTATCGTGTTCGGGATGGCTCAATCACTATCGGTCAAGCGCGAATTGAATTCATTTCGCCGACTATGGTTCGCCTCCAATTTTCAGCGAGATCACAATTCGTCGATCAACCGACTGTTATGGTGAAATACCGGCACCCGGTTTCTGTTCCGGTAACTATCAAAGAAGAAGATGGTTGGGTAGTCATTTCCTCCGCGTTTGTGACGATACGGTACAAGACCGGGAGTGGACAATTCACGAGCGAAAATCTTACTCTCTCCTGGAATTTTAATGGGGAGATGGGAAACTGGTCGCCCGGCGACATAGATTCGCTCAACCTCGGTGGAATCACCACACTTGACGGCGTCAACGGAAACAGGCTTCCCCCGCTGCAAAAAGGAGTTCTGAGCCGAAGCGGGTATTTTGTTCTCGACGACAGTCGGAGTCCAATCATTGATCCAACAACTGATTGGATCGCTCCCAGGGCGGACGAAGGAAATCAGGACTGGTATGTCATGGTCTACGGCCATGATTATCGCCACGCCTTGAAGGAATTCTCACTCCTATGCGGCAAGATCCCGATGGTCCCCCGGTACAGCCTCGGCATCTGGATAACAGATCTCAACTATGAGTATCTCCCCGGATCCGAAATGACAACGAAATTTCATTTTACCTCCAACGATCTCAAACAGGAGATCAACAGATTCCGCGCTGAAGGCTTCCCCCTCGATGTCCTCGTTCTGGATTTCGGATGGCATAAGTTCGGGTGGCAGGGGGGATACGATTGGAGTCCGGTATTTGACGACGCGCAAGATTTTTTCCGTTGGTGCCACGACTCTGGTCTCCATATCACAGTCAACGACCACCCGAAAACGCAGGGGGAGACGGCGCTCTCGGATCAGGACAGCCACGCCAAAGAAGCCCGCAGGCTGCTGGAGAATGGACAGGGAGCGAAGCCGTCGTTTACTTTCGCATTTCCTGAGAAGTGGAGGTTTAGTACTGATCCGACAGACACAGGGAGGCTTGCCTCGTGGTATTCGACAAGTTTTAATGACAGCAGCTGGCGTACTCTCGACGGGGGAAAACCATGGCAGGAACAAGGATATCCGAATTACGTCGGCCTCGGATGGTACAGAAAATGGATCGAACTCCCTGAGAACGCAGCACAGCGTCTCTATCTTATTCTTGGAGGCGCTGCATCACAGTACGCGCTTTTTGTGAACGGGAAGATGGCGGGCGACCATATTTCGGCGGGCAACGAAACATATAACACCATGACGTACACGGACATCACAGATTTTGTCCAAAGGGGAAAACGAAATCTGCTTGCGCTCAGAATTAATGCATGGTCCAACTACGGAGGATTGACTGCGCTTCCGGTTGAGATAAGCGACGCGGTTCCCGCGGGTTTGTTGGAATTCACGTTGACAGATAAACGGCAGGCACATGCATTTATGAACGCTCTTCACGCTCCCCCCATGAAAGAAGGAGTCGACTTCTGGTGGATCGACGGGACAGGACCCTGCCCCGTGAAAGGGTTGAATGGCCAGCTCTGGACTAATAAAATTTATTATGATTTCACTCAGGAGCTCACCGGAAAAAGAAGTTTGATCCTCAGCAGATACGCCGGTTGGGGGAGCCAGCAGTATCCTGTCTTCCACTCCGGTGATACGTACTCAGAGTGGCCCATGCTGGCGTTTCAAGTTGGCTTCACCGGCCGGGCGGGTAATATGCTGATTCCGTACGTCTCGCATGATATTGGAGGCTTCCATGGCGACACGCTCAGTGTGGAGCTCTATTGCCGGTGGCTGGAATTTGGTGCTTTCGCTCCCATCCTCCGGCTTCACGGTGCGTACGAAAATCCTGCCAATGGAAATCTGCGGATGCCTTGGATGTACGGCCAGAAAGGAATCGATGTCGCACGAAAATATTTCAATCTCCGTGAAGAGCTCCTTCCGTATATTTACACATACTCAAGAATAGCGTACGACGATGGACTCCCGCTAGTTCGCCCCCTCTATCTTGAAAATCCGGAAATGGCGGAGTCTTATGCCTTTCCCGGCGAATATTTTTTCGGCGACAATTTTCTGGCGGCACCTGTGGTGGATTCGAACAATGCAGCAACAACATATCTTCCCCCCGGAAAATGGATTCGATACTCCGATGGAAAAAAATATGCGGGCGGACAGGAAATAAAAGAGGTGTATGCGCTGGATGCCATTCCTCTTTTCGTTAAAGCAGGGTCGATTATTCCGATGCAGCCCCGAATGCGTTATTGCAGCGAGAGACCGTTAGACACACTCATCATCCAGGTCTTTGGTCCTGACTCGGGGAGTTTCAATCTGTATGAAGACGACGGAATATCGCTTCAGTATCTGCAAGGACGATATTCATGGACATCGATTTCCTGTTCCGGTGATGAGCAGACAGGATATCGTGTAAAAATCGGTGCGGCAACCGGAAACTACTTCGGGCAGGAAAGTCGAAGAGCCTACATACTTCAACTCCATGGATTTCCTGAACCTCACGAGATCCAGGTAGACGGCCATACGCTGAAGCAAGGAGTGAAAATCGGTGCTTGGATCCGCGATCCGCAAACCGGCACTGTGGAAATCTCTATCCCACGCAGAGATATAAGAAAGAGTGCCGAAGTAGTATTGCACTAAGCGTTAATTTTGAGAAAAATATTTTTCGTTCATATTCAGGAGATCATTGCGATGAAATTCATGCGTGCGCTTTTCGTCGGTTTGTTCGCGGTCTCGGTCGCGGCGGGACAATCCTCCCTGGACAACCTGCTTTCTCCATCACGGCTGCCGTTCCTTAAGTCGAGCAAACTGTTGCAGATTTCGAGCAATGACACCACGGGGGGTAACGATGACTTCATTATCATACCCGCAGGGGGAACTGCGCGGCTGGCGGAAATCCAGGGCCCCGGAGTAATCACGATGTTCTGGACGACGATCTCATCATCCGACAAATATTTTCTTCGCCACATTGTCCTCCGAATGTATTGGGACGGGGAAAAGTATCCGTCGGTCGAGGTTCCTATCGGAGATTTTTTCGGTACGGGATTCCAGTACAAACAGGTACATTACGCCGTTCATCGGTATGTCGAGCGGAGGGTACTACTGCTATTTCCCGATGCCGTTCAACGTTTCAGCTCGGGTCGAGGTGGCGAACGAGACTGGCCAGGCCATTCCTTCATTCTACTACCACATCGACTATCACAAACTCAACGCACCTCTTGACTCTACGGTTGCATATTTCCACGCGACGTGGCACCGCGAGATCCGGACCGACCCTTCACACTATTATACGCTGCTCGAAGCGGAAGGGGAAGGTCAGCTTGTGGGAATCAACATGAGCATGCAGAGTTATGACGGCGGGCTCACATTTCTCGAAGGGGATGAAATGATCTATGTCGACGGGGAAAAGGAGGCATCGATAAAAGGAACGGGAACGGAAGATTATTTCAACAGCGGCTGGTATTTCAACCAGGGAGAATATTCTGCGCCTTACCACGGATTGATTTTGAAAGATGACTCGCTCGGACGGATCGCTGCGTACCGTTTTCATATCCTCGATTGCATACCTTTTAAGAAATCGATTCGCGCGCTGATCGAACATGGGGATCAAAATAAAGAAATAGCCGACTACAGCAATACGGCATACTGGTACCAGAAGGAACCTCACCGTCCATTTGCTCCTATGCTCCCTCCCGGGCTCCGCATACCGCTCAGAGTCCAGGTACCGAACGGCGCCCTGGAAGCCGAGTCGTTGCAGCCGCAGCAAACAGAACTCTCTTCTTCGGTTGAAGACATGTCGGCGTACGGCGCCGATTGGAGCGGGTTCAAACAGTTGAAAGTAGATGCGAAGAAAAAAGGCGAGAGCTTCGCTCTGGTGCTGCCGGCAAAAGAGAGCCGGTACGATGTAGATGTGTATTTCACGAAAGGTCCTTCGTACGGCAATGTCGATGTTCTCCCGACCGGCGCCAAGGGAACAAGTTTCAACGGGTACAGCGAGACGATCATTCCCGGCGGAAAAGTTTCTTTGAAGAACATACATCCCCTGCATGGTGAAATTGCGCTGCGGTTTGTTGTCAGCGGCAAGGATCCGGGTTCGTCAGGATATGGAATTGGGCTGGACGCTTTTGCATTGCATCCGTACCGTGCGTTCATACCGGCGTGGTACATTTGCGGCCCGTTTCCTAATCCGCGAGACTCCTCGACCGGCCAGCTCGGCATTGACACGGTTTATCTCCCCGAGCAGGAGATCAACTTAAAAAAGATGTACCGCGGTGTGAGTGGGCAGGAAGTCCGTTGGCACCTCGCGAAAGTTCAAAAGTCCGGATTTCTGGACCTGAGTATCTTTCATCCATCCGATCTGACAGTTGCATACGCGCTGAGCTATGTTTATTCGCCCCGCGAACAAACACTTCCTCTTCTCGTCGGAAGCGATGACGGCATCAAAATTTTCCTGAATGGACAAGAGATCTATCGATTTTTCAAGATCAGGCCTGCAGTTCCCGACCAGGACACGGTTGCCGCAACACTCCAGAAGGGATGGAACACCCTCCTTCTGAAAATTGAAAACAATCTCGGCGGATTTGGATGTTATGCACGCATAGCTGACCCGGAAGATGCTCTCATATTCAAAGCGTCGAAGCGAAAATAATAACTCGTCCATAAGTACTTGCATTTCTTCAAAGGATTCTCTCGTTCCCAATCTCTGATTGGGAACGCAATCCATGGAAGTTTAGCTTCAGAGCAAGGACGTTCCCAAACGGAGTTTGGGAACGAGAGGCGACAGCCTCTCCCATGGCAGCGGGAGAGGTTGGGGCGAGATAATTCATTTACTACTTTTCACTATCAATCTGTACACGGATCTCTTGTGAATAAATTGTGGCATCTCGTTCCCAATCTCTGATTGGGAACGCACTGTACAGAAGCTTAGCTTCAGCGCTATGATGTTTCTCAAAAATAATCTTGTATTTGTGCAAACGCGTTCATTCTGATCCCGCCGCTTCTCGGCGGGACGCGACGGCCTCCTTCGACGCGCTTCGCTTGCTCAGGATGAGCTGTCGCGGCTGCGTCGAAGGATGACGATAGATTACAAAATACAATATTTATTTTGGGAAGCGGCGCTAGTACGTTCCCAAACTCTCAGACTGTGTGATTGGGAACGCAATGTACTGACAGCCAAGGTAAATATTCAAAGCGCATATATGAATCGCTTATCAATCTTCCTTACTCTGCTTCTTTCAACCTTTGGATTAATCAGTTGCGCTAAGCAGAATAGTCCAAGCAGCCCCGTCAATCCCGTTTGGATTCTCAATCAAGACCTACCGCCGATTGCAGCAATTTGCGTAAGCGGCAATAATCTGGTTGCGGCGAGCCCTGGACCTTCGAATGTTTATCTATTCCTGTCTACAGATAATGGTTCAAGTTGGGAGATGACGAATGACATTCCTGTTTATAATCATAGCACGAACAACCAGCTTTTTCTAATTCCAACTAGCACGTTCTTAGTCAATGGTAGGAGTGTTTTTGTAGGAATCGGAGGATACACTGGAAGTGTATATGTTTCAACGGATAATGGCATGAGTTGGACCCAGAGAGACCCTAATTTTACTGAAGTCGTTAATAGTTTTGCTCTGATCGGCGAAACTATTTTCGCTGGGACCAATAATGGTGTATTTCATTCCTTAAATAATGGCGTCGGATGGATTGCGGATAACATAACGATGTCCTACCAAATCACACAACTTACTGTGTATGGCTCGAATCTTTTTGCCGGAACTAGTTTTAACGGGGTCTATCGATTCACAAACAATGGTGCTGGATGGAGTGCAATTAAATCCGGATTTATTGGTATGTCAATCTATGGCCTTGCAGTCATCGGATCGAACATCTTTACAGATGCCTTTAAGTCTGTCGTAGATTCTACGAATGGGGTATATATTTCCAAGGATGATGGAAATAGCTGGGATGAAATAAACGCTGAACCGAAGAATCAGATGTTGGTTGGCCGTCTTTATGCGAGCGTCTCCAATCTTTTCGTTAGCGCGAACGCCGGTGTTTTTCTTTCTATCAATGACGGAGAAACGTGGGTAGACATAGCGGCAGGGACACCTGTAGATTCATTGGCGGCTACGGCGCTTGCCGTCAACGATTTATATCTTTTCGAAGGAACAAACGGTACCAAAGGCGTTTGGCGTTATCCACTTTCTCAGTTGCCCACAGGAGTAAAAAGCAACGCGCTTTTCGTTCCCAATTTCTGATCGAGAACAGAGTGTAGAGAAGCTCCGCTTCAATACCCGCACCTTCTCAAATTCCATGAGCCCAAATAACCAATTAGTGTAGAGTTTTTCAACGATTGGCAAATGCCGATGGGATTCCTGACAGGGCATTTGCAATTTCTCAACAGTTTTTGTACAAACGGCGGCACTTGTGCAGAAGAAATCTTGTTCAACTGGTAGGTAATGTCCTAATTTAGGAAAGGTGTGAAGCTTGCTCACGCAAAGTCGCTAAACCGCAAAGAGAGTGGATATGTTTCCCTTGCGGTTTAGCGTCTTTGCGCGATATTTTCAGTTCTCCGTAAAAAGTCCCTTGGACTTTGTTCTAATTAAGACACTACTAACTGGTATGAATCCTTGACTATAGCATCTGGAAAGAGTATTTTTAATTCGAGCATTGTTGAAGATTACGGCGGCGTCATTGCCCCGATCTGCTCCCCTTTCTGTAGGAATATGCCTTTACATCTAGTACAAAACCGTAGATAGCCTGCGGAGCATTCTCCGCATCTTCATTTTTTTATCGGAATCGATCCAACGCTGGGGAGACTGCGAGTACAACCCGGCTGGTTCTTCTATATTCGTCATCGATGGTGGATGATAATAAGTCTGCAACTTGCAGCCCCCGATAAGTCCAAAGGCATAATGTGCTGCTTTGGAAACCCCTTTGTAGGAACTTTTTTTGATTTTTAAATATCAATCGGAAAATTGCACGATTGTACTTGCCAATCGCCGAGTGTGCCTTTTTCTGTACTGTAAATATAGTTATTACCGAATTGCATAACGCAAGAGTGCAGTCGTTATCGCGAGAGAATAATGAATGGCTGAAAAACTTATAGCATCACAATCAGCGGAGGCGCTTCAAGATGAGGTGCGCAGGCTTCGCCGTGCTGTCGAAGAATTATCCATCCTCAATGATATCGCACGGGCCATCAGCGCTTCGCTGAATGCCGAAGAGATCATGCAAACGCTCATACGGAAATCCCTGCGTGCGGTGAACGCGGAACAGGGAGTCATCACGCTGGTGGAGGAAGAACAAAAATCGATGAAGACGCTGATCCGCACGATGGTTTCTTCCGCGGGGGCGCCGGCGTTTCACATGCACCAGGCGTTGATCGGTTGGATGCATTTGAATAAAAAGCCGCTGAGCGTCGATAATCCGGCGAACGATGTACGGTTCCGCGGCGTGCAATGGGACGATAATATCAAAACGCTCTTGTGCGTTCCGTTGATTGTTAAATCTGAGCTGCGCGGCGTCTTGACCGTGTACAATAAGAAGGATAGCCAGTCGTTCAACACGGACGACCAGCGGCTTCTCGCGATCATCGCAGCCCAATCCGCCCAGGTTGTTGAAAATGCGCGGCTGATCGAAGAAGAAAAAATGTATATCAAGATGCAGCAGGAAGTCGGCCTGGCGGCAAAAATTCAGCGGGATCTTCTGCCTCGAAGCAATCCGGGTCTACATGGATACGATATCTTTGCACGCTCCATCGCAGCTCAATCCATCGGCGGCGACTATTTTGATTTTATTCCGAAGAGCGACGGGCGAACGGCATTATGTTTGGGCGATGTTTCCGGAAAGGGGCTCCCCGCATCGTTGCTCATGGCGAATCTTCAAGCGACACTTCGCGGCCAGACCCTGGTCTCTCAAGTTCCGTCGGAATGTCTTTTACGGTCCAACAAGCTGCTTTTTGAAAGCACAAGCCCTGAAAAATTCGCGACGCTCTTCTACGGCATCCTCGATATTCAGCAGAACAAAATTCATTATTCGAATGCAGGGCACGACTGGCCGTTCTTGATCCGAAGCGATAATTCGATCCAACGGTTGAAAACCGGCGGCCTCATGATAGGACTTATTGAAAAGGCGGAATATGAAGATGAAAGGATCGCCATGCAGATTGGAGATCTCTTGGTCGTTCAATCAGACGGCGTCAGTGAAGCGATGAACAGCGAACAGGAACAATTCGGAGAAGAGCGTCTGCAAGCTTTGCTTCTCGCGGAAAAAAATCGAACTGCGGAAGAAATCGCTGATGCTGTGGTGAAGGAAGTGCGGAAACATGCCGGCGCTCATCCTCAGTCCGATGACATTACCATCATGGTCATTAAACGTGTGCTGTAAAAGTTTAGCATTCCATTGCCCCGCGCAAAGCCACGAAGACGCTGGTTCAGAATTATTTTGCGACTTTGCGTCTTCGCGTGATATATTTTTCAGCTTTTTCAATTCTTAATTCTCTGCAAGAAGCCTATGTTCCTGAGGATGGTCACGCATATCATACGCGCTGAAGAATCGGAGAAAAATGCTCACGTCTACGCGCAATCGATCCTGTCGGCGTTACGGTCAACTCCGGGATGTGTTTTCGCATCTCTCCTTCAAAATGCCGGGAATGCCCAGGAGTGCATTTCGCTGACGATATGGAATTCCCGCAAGGAATCGGCCGACTATGAAGAGAGCGGACTCTTCCTGCAGCTGGTGGACACGCTCCGGCCGTTTTTTGCGGAATCAACGGAATGGAAACTGGAACTATCAAAAGATCTTTCTCTCGAGTATACGCCCATTAAAGTAGAGCCGACCGTAGAACGCTTTGACGATTCCGTTGCCGGCTCGGAGAACATCAGCCGGCTAAAGGCAAAGCCATTTGCCGCCCACATCCTTGCTCTCACCGTTCAAGAGGACCAGAGCCACACCTTCGAAACTATTTTCTCAACCGATATCCATCCGAAGTATAAAATGCATAAAGGATTCATCGACCTCATCCTTGTCCGCGAACATCACAAATTCCACATCATTTCGTTTTGGGATGAGACCGTCGATATCGAATCGTCCTCGGGCATTTATTCCATCAGCCAATTGCTGGAATCGATCTACAAGATTTTACCCTCGTATGTCCGATGGCGGGTTTCTCACGAAACCGCCGCGCACACATCGGCCTCCAGTGAGGATCTCAAGGCGACAGTGTACCGCTGCCTCACGGCCGAATGGTTTTCGCATTGACCCCACCCCGGCCCTCCCCATATAGGGGAGGGGGTTGCTAACGCACAAAATTTCTTTTTGGAGGCTATCTCAAAAACTCCTAAAAATGTCATTCTGATCCCGCCGCTTTTTGGCGGGAGAAGAATCCATGACAATCATGCATTATGAATCTACGAGGCTTCAATGTCGTGGATGCTTCGCGGAGTCTACCCCGCTGAAAAGCGGGGCTCAGCATGACATTTACAAATGCATTCTATATCGAAACCATTTTTGAGATAGCTTCTAGTGTCGTGTATCAGAATTTCCTTGAATAAGTCTGGCCAGCCAAATTGATGATTCCCGACGGATTTCGAACGTCGATGGCTTCAGACTTTATTAACTTATTTGCGATACAGGACACTAGAAATGATACTAAAATACGTCGTCATCATTTCGGTATTTGAACGGAGAGCATCGTGATCGGCAAAACAATTCTGCAGTATGAAATCGTTGAGCGGTTGGGTGAAGGGGGCATGGGCATCGTCTACAAAGCCAAAGACACCAAGCTCGATCGTTTTGTCGCGCTGAAATTCCTGGCTGCAAAAGTTGCTTCGACGGATTCGGACAGGCAGAGGTTCATGCAGGAAGCAAAAGCGGCAGCGACGCTGAATCACCCGAACATCTGCACGATCTATGACGTAGCGGAGTATGAGGGGCAGCTCTTCATCGCGATGGAATTCATCGAAGGGGAAACTCTTCGCGACCGAAAAAATAATATCTCGCTCAAACAATCGATCGAGATCGGCATCCAGATTGCTGAAGGGCTGGCCGCCGCTCACGAAAAAGGGATCGTCCATCGCGATATTAAACCGGAGAACGTAATGCTCCGAAAGGACGGACTCGTGCAGATCATGGATTTTGGTTTGGCAAAACTGCAGGGCGTTTCCCGGTTGACACGCGAAGGGAACACTGTCGGAACAATGGGATACATGTCCCCGGAACAAGTTCAGGGGTTCAATGTCGACCATCGAACCGATATTTTTTCGTTTGGAGTTCTGCTGTATGAATTGATTTCCGGACAATCTCCCTTCAAAGGAATGCACGAGACGGCGATCATCTATGAGATTGTAAACGTCGACCCGGAGCCGATCTCGATTCTCAAACCGGAATTGCCACCGGACCTTGATGCGATTCTGCTGGAATGCCTGGCAAAAGATCCGGACGACAGATATCAGTCGGCGAAGGAAATTGTCAAAGAACTTCGGAAATTAAAAAGGGAATCGAGCAGACAAACCGCAAGCAGGGTCCTTGCCGTCCGAAAAAGTCAGATCGCTTCAGGGTCAAGGATCGTTCCGCAAACAACGGAATTTGAAGCGATCCCTGAGAAAAAAGCTCTCTCTTTCAATTCCTGGATGGTCATTTCAATCGCGGCATCCGCGTTGTTGATCGGGGTTGTTGCATGGTATTTTCTCTTCGGTACCGCGCCGCCCGAGCTGATCATGCTGTCGTTCGAATCACCCAAAGGAAATATTTTCAATTCCTCAAACGGAGGCCATCTGGAGATTTCTCCCGATGGGATGATGATTTTTTTTGTGGCTGTCGACTCATTGGGAAAAGATCATCTTTGGGTCCGACCTCTGGATTCGCCGTCGCCGCTCCTCCTCTCGGGAACCGATAATGCATACTATCCATTTTGGTCTTATGACAGCAAAATGATAGCGTACTTTGCCGATGGCAAGCTCAAAAAGATAGATGCCAAAGGAGGGCCCGCATATACGATTTGCGAAGCCTCAAGCGGCAGGGGAGGCACATGGAATAAAGACGGAGTGATTATTTTCGCACCCGGTGCCGACGGTCCGCTCTATCAGGTTTCTTCTGCAGGGGGCACACCGAAACAAATCACAACGTTGGATTCGACCGAGTTCGAAGTGAATCATCGATGGCCGTATTTTCTCCCCGATGGAAATCATTTCTTCTACACCGTCCAGACAAGCAAGCCGTCGCTTGAGGAGGATGCCGATCATATCCGGTTTGCATCGTTGAGCGATGGAAAAACAAAAATTATTGTACACGCCTCGAGCAATATTATTTACAATAAAGGCTGGGTTCTCTATTACAAGCAGAATTCTCTCCTGGCACAACGGTTCGACGAAGGTTCCGCTGAAGTAACCGGAGAGCCGATTCCGATACTTGAAAATCTCCTCTATGCACGAGTGCGAAGCAAGGGAACTTTTTCGTTATCGCGGAACAATCGCCTGGCCTTTCTCGGCACATCCAAATCGGATAACGAAATGGTGGTCTATAATGCGAACGGAACCGTTCAGCGAACCATTCAATCGAAAGTTCCGACAACGTGGGCGTCGTTCTCCACTGACGGAAAATATGTTGCAACCGATGCTTTGGATGAATCCTCAAAAAATACGGATCTCTGGATCCACGATCTTCAGCGCAATGCGGATACGCGGTTAACGTTCGACAAAGGGACTGAAATTGTTCCAATGTGGTCGCCGGATGACAGCAAAGTGTATTTCAGCTCGAACGCCACCGGAGTTTTCAACATCTATGTAAAAAACAGCAACGGTACGGGCGATGAGCAATTGGTGTACGGTTCGAAATTGAGTTCGTATGTAACCGACGTTTCGCGCGACGGGAAAAAACTGCTTCTTTCAATCAACACGCAGGGGCCGCAAAAGTGGGATATCGGCGTCTTTGATCTTACAGAGAAAAAATATACTCCGTTGTTGACGTCTGAGTTCAATGAATGGCTCGGAACATTTTCGCCGGACGGAAAATGGTTTGTGTACCAATCGGATGAGACGGGAAAATATGAAGTCTACATCCGGCCGACCGACGGCTCGCCGAGCAAATGGCAGGTGTCGACAAACGGAGGTTCGTCCCCACGATGGCTGAACAACGGCAAAGAAATTATCTACAGCCTCAATGACCATCAGCTTTTTATCGTTCCTGTCGCGGTTTCAGGCAACGAGATCAACGTCGGGCAGTCGAGTCTCTTGTTCAAAATTGATGCGGGTTTTCAAACAAACCTCTATGACATATCGAAGGACGGCAAACAATTTCTTATAACGCGCACGTTGAACACACAATCATTGAAAACCGCATCGCTGATTTTCAACTGGAAGAACCTGGTGGAAAACAAATAACCGGATTTATGTCGGCAACGATGGAATAATCAGAAAAGCTTATTTCGCGCAAAGTCGCCAAGGCTCGAAAGTGATTGACAAAATAACTTTTGCGTCCTTGCGCCTTCGCGCGAGACCATGTTTCTAATATCTATTTTTTTGGATGCACCATGATTGGACAGACGATCTCTCATTATAAGATCCTTGAGAAGTTAGGCGAGGGCGGCATGGGTGTGGTCTACAAGGCCGAGGACACCGACCTTCACCGCATCGTCGCGTTGAAATTTCTCCCTCCGCAAAATTCTCTGTCGCAGCAGGACAACGACCGATTTCTCCGCGAAGCGCAAACGGCTGCCGTTTTGAATCATCCTAATGTCTGCACGATCTATTCAATAGAAAAGGATGAATCAAACGGTGAGAAGCGTCAGTTCATCGTGATGGAATACATGGAAGGAATGACGCTCCGTGAAAAGCTTGCCGAGGGGCCGCTCTCGCTCGAAACAGCATCGCAGTACGCAATTCAGATCGGCGAAGCGCTGCACGAGGCACATTCCAAAAACATCATTCATCGCGACATTAAAGCCGACAATGTGATGGTGACGGCGAAGAACAAGATCAAGGTAATGGATTTTGGCCTCGCAAAGTTGAAAGGCTCGTTGAAGTTGACGCGGACATCCAGCACCGTCGGCACGCTCGCATATATGGCACCGGAACAGATCAACGGCGGAGAAGTCGATTCGCGGTCAGATATCTTTTCGTTCGGCGTTCTCTTTTATGAGATGCTGACCGGAAAAATGCCGTTCCGCGGCGAACATCAGGCGGCGATGGTCTATTCTATTGTCAATGAACCTGCCGAGCCGATCACCAAATATCTCCCCGACGCGTCGGAGGAATTATCGAAGATCTTTGAAAAAGCGCTGGAAAAGAATCCCGATGAGCGGTATCAAACAGCCATCGATATGGCGGTTGATATCCGGCGGTTAAAAAAGCAGACATCAAAAATCACTTCAATCCGATCCATTCAAAATGATGCCTCAGGATTTTATCCCGGCCCCGTTTCTTCGGCCGCGCATGACCGACAATCGTTCGCGCGAATAATGCCGTGGAATTCGGCGCGAAATCTTCAAGTCGCTCTTGGTGTTTTAATTGTCGTCGTCGCGGGTCTGCTGTTCTTCGGCAGAAATGCGAATGCGCCGATTCGGATCTCAGTGTCCCAGATAACGGATATGCCGGGAGAGGAATTTGTACCCCGACATTTCTCCCGACGGAAATTACATCGCATTTACCCGCAACAACGGTGAGGAGCAGGATATCTTTCTCCAGCGAATCGGCGGAGGTAATCCCATCAACCTCACCAAGGACTCTCATTCAAAGAACAACTATGCCGCTTTTTCGCCGAACGGCGATCAGATAGCATTTTGTTCGGACAGAGATGGGGGCGGGATTTATCTGATGGGTTCAACGGGTGAGTCTGTCCGGAGGCTGACAAAGACCGGCTACAATCCGGCATGGTCGCCGGATGGAAAAAAGATCGCGTACGCAACGGAAGGAATTAGAATCGCTCAAGCGAGAACGACATTCAGCCAGTTATGGAGCGTCTCCCTTCAGGATGGTTCTACGACATTGATCGATTCAGGAGACGCTGTCCAGCCTCATTGGTCTCCGCATGGAAACCGGATCGTTTATTGGGGATTACCACACGGATCCGGCTGGAGAGATCTTTGGTCTATTGACATTGACGGGAAGAACAAAGTCCGGCTCACCAACGACCCGGCGATCGATTGGAATCCGCTCTGGTCGCCCGACGGCCGTTTTATTTATTTTCTGAGCGACCGAAGCGGGAGCATGAATGTCTGGCGAATGGCTGTTGATGAAAAATCCGGTGAAGCACAAAGCGAGATGGAACAAGTAACCGTTCCCGCGTCGAATTGTTCCTGGCTGGCGCTTTCGCATGACGGCAAGAAGTTGATCTACTCATCGTTAGAACAGCGGGCAAATATTTTTAAAATGGGGTTCGATCCCGTGAACGAAAAGTTCATCAAACCCGAAATACAGATTACGACCGGTTCGAAGACGTACAGCTGGCTGGATATTTCGCCGGACGGCAAAAAGATCGCCACCACAAGTTCCGGTATCCAGGAAGATGTGTATGTGATGAACAGCGACGGCACGAACATCCGCCGCCTGACAAACGACAAGCCAAAAGACCGCGGAGTGCGCTGGTCCCATGACGGGACGGCGGTCTATTCATATTCCGACCGGAGCGGGAAATATGAGTTGTGGAAAATAAACCAGGATGGAAGCGGACTTGAACAGATGACCAACTGTGTTGATAACGTCAATAATCCACACTTTTTCCCCGATGGCCACAACCTTGTCGCTGCAAGTCAGAGTTCGATCATGATGTTTGACCTGGCAAAACCGATCGAACAACGATTGGTGAGAACATTGCCGACGATCCCCGGTACGAAGCATCGATTTGCCGTTACCGACATCGCCCCGGACGATCAGCTTCTGATCGGAGCGGAGATTCTTTCCGGCGGTTCCGCCGACGGCATCTACACGTATTCATTGAACACGAATGAATTTACGAAAATAATCGACTACGGAACTTCCCCGGTCTGGATCGACGGGGTGAACAAGGTCCTCTTCTTTCACAAGGGGAAAATACTCCTCCTGAGGAGAAGAGACAATACAGTGAAGGAACTTGACGCTTCACTCAACGTCGACCTCGATTTGTTTCATGTGCTGTCGGCCGACAAGCGGACGTTCCTTTATATTAAAGTCGAATCTGAATCGGATGTATGGCAAGCGGCGATGGAATAATCAGAAAAGCTTGTCTCGCGCAAAGACGCCAAGGCGAAAAAAATAATATAAACAACTTAGCGGCTTTACGTGATGCTATATTTCTAATTCTTTCTCTTTGGATACTGAATGATTGGACAAACTATATCACATTATAAAATCCTGGAGAAGCTCGGTGAAGGCGGAATGGGCGTTGTCTATAAAGCCCAGGACATAAAACTCGACCGCCTCGTAGCGCTCAAGTTCCTTCCGGCGCAGGTCTCCCAATCGGAACAGGAAAAATCCCGGTTTATCCAGGAAGCAAAATCGGCGTCGGCGCTGAATCATCCCAATGTCTGCACTATCTATGGCATAGACGAATTCGACGGCCAACAATTTATCGAGATGGAACTTGTTGATGGCAGAACACTTCGCGACACGATCGCCGAGGGTGCCGGTGGAAAAACTTCGCCGCTCGCCATCAAGCAGGTCGTCGAGTTCGGGATACAGATCGGTGAAGCATTGCAGGAAGCTCACAGCAAGGGGGTCATCCACCGGGATATCAAGTCCGAAAATATCATGGTCAACTCCAAGGGCCAGATCAAAGTAATGGATTTTGGTTTGGCGAAGTTGAAGGGTTCGTTGAAGCTGACCAAAACATCCAGCACCATCGGTACTCTGCGCCTACATGTCTCCGGAACAGATCCAGGGAATTGAAGCCGATATCCGTTCCGATATTTTTTCGTTCGGCGTGGTATTGTTTGAGATGACAACAGGGAAAGACGCCGTTTCGCGGCGAGCATGAAGCGGCGATGATGTATTCCATCGTGAACGAAGAACCGGAAGACGCTTCCAAATACCGCGACGATATCCCCGCGGAATTGCTCCACATCCTGAAAAAATCGCTCGAGAAAGACCCGGAAGACCGGTACCAATCGATGTCCGAGATCATCGTCGACCTTCGCCGATTGAAAAAAGGATCGACCAGAATTGTCCGGACGCAGGCGTTCCATCCCCCCGAAGAGCTGAGGCCGCGATCCCCCGCGGCAGCGCCGCTAACACTCAACGAACAGATTCCTTTCACAAACAGACTTTGATCGGATTCGGGCATCATCGGCGCTGGCGATCATTGCTGGATTCATTTTCAAGGACGCCATTTTTTCGAAATTCACGGCAAAGAATGACAAGAAAATAGTCGTTGTTCTCCCGTTTGAAAATCTCGGTCCCGCCGACAAGGACTATTTTGTAGACGGGATGACAGACGAGGTGACGAGCAGGTTATCGGGAATCTCCGGCTTAAGCGTTATTGCACGATCAAGCGCAACCCAGTACAGGAAAACAACTAAGACGTTCAAACAGATCGGCGAAGAGCTGGGGGTCAATTATATATTACAAGGAACTGTCCGCTGGGAAAACATCGACGGTGAGACGCACGTGCGCGTTAATCCGACGCTCATCAAAGTTGAAGACGGCACGCAGGCATGGTCGGAGTCGATGGAATCGGTGCTGTCGAGTGCTTTCAAGCTCCAATCCGATATTGCCAGCAGAGTTGCCGGGGCGATGGACGTTGCGCTGGCGAAAGCCGAAAAGGCATCTTTAGAGACTTCCCTCACTGAAAACTCGGAAGCCTATGACTACTACCTTCAGGCGATCCAGTACTCGGAACGGACAGTTTCGAAATCAGATTTTGAGATCGCCGTACAGTTATTCGAGCGGGCGATCCGTTACGATCCATCGTTTGCAGCGGCCTACGCCAAACTCTCGTATGTTCACTCGAACATGTATTGGTTCTTTTATGACCATACGGAAGGCCGGATTGAGAAGTCCCGCCAGGCCGCTGAAAAAGCTGTAGCACTGTCTCCGGATCTCTCGGAAGCGCATGAGGCAATGGGTTGGTATTACTATCATGCCAAGCTCGATTACAAAAGCGCATTGGATGAATTCTCCCTTGCCCTAAAGTACAGGCCGAGCAATTCGAATGTCCATTATGGTATTGCTGCGGTCTTGCGGCGTCAGGGAGATATGGCGGGCTCGGTTGAATCATTCAAAAAATCGATTATCTGCAACCCGCGTTCGTCGGATTTGGTCCGGCAGCTTGGAGAGACGCAAACACTTCTTCGCGATTACGAAGAAGCGGACCGCAATTACGCCAAGGCGATCGAACTTACGCCGGATGTCACCGCGATCTATTGGGAAAAGGCCAAAAATATTCTTCTCTGGAAAGGCGACATCAGCGAAGCGCGTCAAGTGGTAGAAGAATGCCGCCGTCAAGGCAAGGACAGCGGTTCGGAATACTTTCTCGCGGACATGACCTTCGAAGTTGAATTGCTGGCCGGTAATTATGAGGGGGCGAAGGCGGCACTAGAAAATGAAAGCGCCGATGTCATCGTGAATGATCAATTTCAGTATTCTCCTTCATCGCTTCTTCGCGCACAGCTCGAAACGATGCACGGCAATGCAACCGCGGCCAGGAAATATTTCGACAGCGCACGCGTCCAGCTGGAACGGGAGCAAAAAGCGCACCCGGCCGATGAACGCGTGTACAGTGCACTCGGTATAACCTACGCAGGCCTGGGCCGAAAGGAAGACGCCATTCGGGACGGCAAACACGGCGTTGAGCTGCTTCCCATCGAAAAAGAAGCTTGGCGGGGTTCATACCGTCTTGCCGACCTTGCACGGATTTATGCAATGACGGGTGATCAGGATTTGGCCCTCGATGTGCTTGAACGGCTATTGTCGATTCCGTGCGAAGTCTCTGCGACGTTCTTAAAGATCGACCCGAGATGGAATTCGCTCAGAGAAAATAAAAGATTTCAATCATTGGTAAATAATCATCTTTGAAAAATCATAAAGGCAGGTTAGCAGCATGATCGGTCAAACAATTTCTCATTACAAAATAATTGAAAAGATAGGCGAAGTCCCAAAGTCGCCGATGAGCGATTCTAAGCGAGTCGCCGCGACTTTGAGGATCCCGCCGCTTTTTGGCGGGAGCGGAAGGAGCATCGAACTGTGATCGGTCAAACAATTTCTCATTATAAAATAATAGAAAAAATAGGTGAAGGCGGGATGGGTGTCGTGTACAAAGCACAGGATTTAAAACTCGATCGGATGGTAGCTGTCAAGATTCTCCCCTCGCATCTTTCGGCCTCGCCGGACAGCAAAGCACGATTCCTGCAAGAAGCGAAAGCTACTGCAGCCCTCAACCATCCGAACATACTCAACGTCTATGAAATCGATGAGCAGGAAGACGGAATGTTTCTCGTGATGGAATATCTTGAAGGGAAGACGCTGAAAAAGTATATGGCGAATCTCAATTCCGGGACCGGTGTTCCCGTCCATCAGGCGATCGAGTGGGCATCCCAGATAGCGGAAGGGTTAAAAGCAGCGCACGGCAAAAACATCGTCCATCGCGACATCAAGCCGGAGAATGTGATGCTGACGAACGATGGAAAGCTCAAGATCATGGATTTTGGCATCGCAAAGCTCAAAAGCAGTTCGGGGCTAACAAGAACTGGTACATCGCTCGGAACCTTGTCGTACATGGCACCGGAACAGGCTCAGGGTGAAGCAGCCGACCAGCGCTCGGACATTTGGTCGCTCGGCGTCGTTTTGTATGAACTTCTGACCGCCGATCTTCCGTTTAAATCTGAACACGAAGCAGGTTTGCTCTATTTGATTGTGAACGAAGATCCCCCAGTCCCAAGCTTAATGGATAGAAAAATTCCGCATCAGGTAGATTCCCTCATCAAAAAAATGCTGGCGAAGAACCGGGCGGAGCGCGATCAGAACATGGAGGAGGTTCTCCACTCTCTTCATGAAACCCAGCGCATCATCGAAAGCGTGCCGTCTCAACCGCAGGCAAAAGCGATCGCCGTCCTTCCATTCGGGAATATCAGTCCGGACAAAGAAAGCGACTATTTCAGCGACGGTCTCACCGAAGAACTGATCATCAATTTATCGAGGCTGAGGGATATCCGCGTTGTTCCGAGGACAACTTCAATGCAATACAAAGGAACAACGAAGGAAGTCAAGGCAATCGGCAGGGAACTCGGAACGCGATATATTCTTGCAGGGAGTGTAAGAAAGTTTCAGGATAACCTTCGGATTGCGGTCGAGCTTGTCGACGTCGAGGCCGACGCTCAGCTCTGGGCGGAGACGTACAAGGGGAAGCTCGAAGACGTCTTTGATATTCAAGAGAAGGTGTCGAAACAGATCGTCGATGCGTTGATGGTGAAACTTACTCCTAAGGAACAGGTTGTGCTAACGAAGCGGCCGACGTTAAGCGCCCAGGCCTTCGACTGCAACCTCAGAGCTCGTGATTCGTTGTACCGGTTCACAAAGAACGGCGTGCAGATCGCGATCGAACTTTTTCAGAAAGCGATCGAATATGATGCGCGCTATGCCGATGCCTATGCCGGCATGAGCGAAGCATACGCACACCTCTACCAGCAATTCGACAGGAACGAATCGCACCTTGACAAAGCATTAGAGACGGGACTGAAAGCGTTGATGTACGACCCTTCGCTGTCTGAGGCATATTCCGCACTTGGACTCGTTTACCTTTACAAGAAGTCTCACGACGAGGCAGTCGAAGCGAGTCAAAAGGCTATCGAGCTCAATCCAAGCAACCATACCGCATATTGGATACTCGGGCGAACGTACGTTACGACAGACCGCAGTCCGCGAAGCGGCGGATCTTTTTCGAAAAGTCATTGAACTCAATCCTGATTTTTACGCGGCGTACGGCGACATTATCCTTTGCTATACTCGTCTTCAGGAAAAAGAGAATGTCAGCAGATGGCTTGAAGCGTCGATGACGATGTTTCCGAGGTACCTGTCTCTCCATCCCGACGATGCCCGTGGCCACATCTTTTTTGCCGTTGCATTGGTGAGGAGCGGACGCATTGAGGAGGCGAAAGTCAAAGCAGCGCGGGCGATAGAACTGAGCCCGAACGATCCCTTGATGTTCTACAATGCCGCCTGTTTCTACGCCACCATCGGGGATAAGCCCGCGGCAATTCAGACGTTAAAAAGAGCACTCTCATCGGGCTATGGATTTCATGAGTGGACCAAGCGCGACCCCGACCTCGACAGTATCCGCGAATGAACCGGAATATATTGAAATGATGAAGGGGAA
>CAWJKX010000141.1:0-11592 GCA_963843065.1 uncultured Bacteroidota bacterium | reverse complement strand
GGGAAGCCGCTCGACGCGGCAACGATATCCGCAGCCGCCGCGGCGGCCGTCAAAGACGCCATGGCGATCGGCAAGACGACCATAAGATTGCCCTGGCGCGCGGAGTGCTGGAAGAGACGCTGACGGGGCTGGCGAAGGCGTAGGGGCGGGGGGCGCTGCTGCCGGGCAGTGGCGCAGCGGTAACGCCACTCACATGCGTCTTAACACAATCAAGACACCGGTCAGAGGTGCGAACGGCGAGATCGAGGGCGTGCTGGGCGTCTTCTGGGACATCACCGGGCGCAAACTGGCAGAATCCCAAATCAGGAAACTGAACCGCATGTATTTGGTCCTTAGCGAAGTAAACCAGGCTATCGTCCGCATCCATGAGCCTAAAGAAATGTTTGAAAAAGTATGCCGCATTGCCGTCGAACAGGGCGGCTTTGCAATGACGTGGATCGGACTTATCGATGAATCGTCTCAAAAGATTCAAGTGATTGCACGGGCCGGCAAAGAGGATGGGTATCTGGAAAAAATAAATATCTCATTAAACGGTGAACCTCTGAAATATTGTCCGATTGATTCTGCTCTGCGACAGGGAAAACATAGCATTTGTGCTATCATTGAAAATAAAGAGATGGCTCCCTGTCAAAAGCTTGCCTATGATCTTGGTTTCCGTTCATCTGCTTCATTACCGTTAAAGGTTTCTACCATTCTAAGAGGAGTATTGACGTTCTATTCAAATGAACCGGAGTTCTTTGAAGAAGAGGAATTAAAACTATTGGATGAACTGGCTTCGGATATCTCCTTTGCGATGGAGTATGCCGAGAAAGAGGCCGAGCGAGCGCGCGGGCAGGAAGAAATACGTACACTCAACGCCGAGCTTGAAGACCGTGTCGTGATCCGAACCGCTCAGCTGGAAGCCTCTAACAAGGAACTCGAAGCATTCAGCTATTCGGTATCGCATGACCTCAGAGCGCCGTTGCGGCATGTCAGCGGCTACGTGGAATTGCTTGCCAAGCATTTTCAATCGGAATTATCCGAGAAAGGTTTGCACTATCTGGATTCTATTGCAGATTCCGCGCATCAGATGGGAAAACTTATTGACGACCTGCTGCAATTCTCCAGAACCGGACGGGCGGAGATCCACCTCTCGCAATTGGACATGAACGGAATCGTTCACGAAGCGGTAGAATCCGTACAGCAAAGATAATCCGGATCGCACGATCGAATGGGTCGTAGGAAAATTACCTTCCGTCTCCGGCGATGATGCAACGCTTCGGCTCGTGTGGATCAATCTTCTGAGCAACGCTGCTAAATTCACGCGGACAAGAGCAAAAGCCGTGATTGAAATCGGAGCCAAAGCCGGAACGAAAGAAGTAATATATTTTGTGAAAGACAACGGCGTCGGGTTCGACATGAAATATGCACAGAAGCTCTTCGGAGTATTCCAACGCCTCCATTCCACGGAAGAATTTGAAGGGACGGGCGTTGGGCTGGCAAATGTGCGCCGGATTGTCATGCGTCATGGAGGACGCACGTGGGCCGAAGCTGAACTCGATAAAGGAGCGGCATTCTATTTTTCAATACCACATAATTGAGGAGAACATACCATGGGAGAACTACGGACAATACTTCTTGCAGAAGACAACCCTAAAGACGTCGAGCTGACTCTCGAGGCGCTCAGCTGAACATAATCTTGCTAATAATGTCATCGTCGTGAGAGACGGCGTGGAAACGATGGAATATCTGCGGTGCCAGGGTAAATACAAACAACGGAAACCGGGGCTTCCGGCAGTGCTGCTGTTGGATATCAAAATGCCCCGCATGGATGGCATTGAAGTGCTTCGAGCTGTTCGCGGCGATCCGGCGCTGAGGTTATTACCTGTCGTTATTCTAACATCTTCACGCGAGGAGCAGGATTTAATAAAAAGCTACGAGTTAGGAGTCAATGCTTATGTTGTCAAGCCGGTCGATTTCAAAGATTTTATCCGGGCAGTGAAAGAGATCGGCGTCTTTTGGGCTATCATTAATGAGATACCACCGGAAAGTATGTTGTCGAAGGGAACCAAAAGCTAAGGGGTTATCATGCTACGAGCACTTTTACTTGAAGATTCGCCGCAAGATGTCGAGATCATCCGCGAGTTGTTAATAGACGCGGGATTTGACCTGGCTATGGACTGCACGGCGGCGGAAAAGGAATTTATCTCTTTGCTCCGCAGCCGCACGTACGACATTATTTTCGCGGATTTCAAATTACCCGGATTCGATGGATTCGCCGCACTGCGATGGAGTTTGGAAATTTGCCCCATGGTACCTTTTATCTGTGTTTCCGGTACCATTGGCGAGGAGACTGCCGTCGAGCTTCTAAAGCAAGGAGCAGTCGATTATGTCTTAAAGGACAGACTGGCAAAACTTCCTTCTGCAATACATCGGGCACTGGGGGAAGTGAAAGAAAAAGAGGCACGACGAGAAGCAGAAGCCGCACTGAGGGAAAGCGAAGAGAAGTATCGCGTTCTTGCCGAATCCTCTCCAGAAATGATTTATTTGATAGGGAGAGATGGACGCGTGTTATATATGAACAACGCTGCTGCGTCACAGTTTCGTGCAAAGCCTTTCGACTTAATTGGGAAGCACCTCACCGAGATTTTTTCGCCTCACATTGCCCGCCAGAACCTTGAAGGTATCCAAAAGGTAATCGAGTCGAATAAGGGATCCTTCCGTGAGCTGGTCCAGCAATTCCCGTCAGGCGAAAAATGGATCGATGCTCGCTTGTCTCCCATCATTGATGCAAGCGGTGAAGTATTAGCAGTGTTGGGGCTGTCGAGCGACATCACCGAGCGCAAGCGTTCGGAAGAAGCATTACGGGATTCTGAAACGCAATATCGATCTCTGTTCGAGAATTCCATAATGGGAATTTCAATGGCCACAACCGACGGGCATCTGATTCGAAGCAACATGGCCTATGCGCGTATGTACGGCTACGACAGCCCGAGTAAGATGATGGCTGAAGTGGCTAACGTTGGTCAACTGTATGCGAACCCAGACGATCGAAAGGAAGTACTACGGACAATTGCCGAAAAGGGTGTCATGGAACCGAGAGAGATCGAAGTGGTCCGACGTGATGGAACTCGAACCTTCGTCCTCGTGTCTGTAAAGGAACATAGAGATACTTCCGGTAGGGTTCTCTATCGTCAGGCCAATCATATTGATATCACCGAGCGCAAGAGGGCGGAACAGGCGATGCAGAAAAGTGAGGGGAAATTCCGGCGCGTCATTGAAACGGCGCTCGAAGGAGTGTGGTTCCTCGACAGCGAATTCAAAACAACAGAGGTGAACGATGCAGTTGTGCGTATGCTGGGGTATGCGCCCGAGGAGTTGATCGGCAGACCGTTCATCGACCTCGTGGTCGACGATGAGCGTTCCATGCAGGTGGAAGAATTCCAGCGGCGTAAACGCGGAATAAGCGGACAGTATGACCGAAGACTCCAGTGCAAAGATGGCACCGAAAAATGGTTTTTGTTTTCCGCCAAAGCGACGATGGACAATCAAGGAGCGTTCGTTGGCAGCTTTGCCATGATCACCGATATCACCGAGCGGAAACGGGTGGATGATGCAATTCGGGAGTCCGAAGAAAGATTTCGGATGGTGTTCGAGAATATCTTTGATGGCATCAGTATTTACATTGAAGACCCTGACCCCGCCAAGCGAAGACTGGTCGAGTGTAATAATCAGTACCTCAGCCATGGCCGGCCGGACTCGCGAAGAACTGCTCACGCTGGGAAATACGCTAGGACTCCAGATACCGCTCACAGACACGGTAAATGACACGCATTCGGAATCGCGTACCGCGGGATCGGAATATGTGGGTTTCTTCTCGTGGATTCGGCCTGATGGAAAAGATAATATTATTGAGTATACAGGCATGCCGATCATATGGAGGGGAAAGCTGCACTCCATCAGCATCGATCGCGACATCACTGGGCGCAAGCGAGCTGAAGAGGAACGGCAGCGCTTGATCACTGCTTTTGAGCAGACTGCAGAAGCCATTCTTATCACAGATACTCAAGGCATCATTCAATATGTCAACCCGGCATTTGAACGAATCACCGGCTTTACTCGCGAAGAAGCCGTCGGCCAGAATCCGCGCATCATAAACAGCGGACAACAAAGTGCCGGGTTTTATGAGAAGCTTTGGAAAACGATTTCTGCGGGGGGAAAATGGATGGGGAGATTCATCAACAAGAAGAAGGATGGAACATTGTTTACGGACGAGACATCCATCTCACCCGTCCTCAGCGATAAGGGAGAAATCATCAATTATGTCGGAGTGAAGCGCGACATCACCTCAGAGTTATCCCTGCAATCACAGTTAACTCAAGCACAAAAACTGGAGAGCATCGGAACTCTCGCCAGCGGCATCGCCCACGATTTCAATAATATTCTCGGCATCATAATGGGGCACACAAGCCTTTTGGTACGTCTGCGAGAAGATTCGAACATGCACTCGGAGAGTGTCGCGGCAATTATGAAGGCAGCGCAGCGCGGTGCTTCGTTGGTCAAACAGCTCATGCTCTTTGCACGGAAAACAGAACCTCTCTTCGAATCCGTGAAGATCAACGATATCATCAGGGAAATCACCAAACTTCTGCAAGAGACGTTCTCCAAGACCATCACCATTTCGGCGTCTCTCCAGCAAGATTTACCCGCGATCGTTGCCGATTCGAGCCAAATTCATCAATTGTTGTTGAATCTCCTTGTGAATGCACGGGACGCGATGCCAAAGAGCGGAATGCTTTCAATCACAACCAGGGCCGTCAACGGTGAAACTATCGGCTCCCGATTCGCAAAAGCAACTGCCAGGCAGTATGTCAAAATTGAAGTCGCCGATACCGGAATCGGAATGGACGAGTCAACGCGTCAGAGAATCTTTGAACCGTTCTTTACAACAAAAGGTCCCGGAAAAGGAACCGGCTTAGGTCTTGCTGTGGTGTTTGGTATCGTGGAACACCACCACGGCTTTATTGATGTCCGGAGCGTACTCGGCGAAGGAACGAGTTTCACCGTGTATCTTCCGATACCGGAGGGAGCAGGAGTAGAAGCGACAGCGGCTAAAAAAAGTCTTGAGGAAATACCGGGCGGGACGGAGACAATTTTGCTAATCGAGGACGAAGAGGTCCTGAGGACTCTTGCGAAAGGCATTCTTGTTTTAAATGGCTACACAGTATTGACCGCAGAAGACGGACTACAGGGAGTAGAATTGTACCGGAGCCATCAAAAGGAAATAGCCGTTGTTCTCTCCGACATCGGGCTTCCCATCCTTGGCGGTCATGACGTATTCAGGAACATTCGAGCGATCAACCCGGAAGCAAAAGTAATCTTCTCAAGCGGTTTTTTCGACCCGGAAACGAAGTCCGAGATGTACAAAGCCGGATTAAAAGATTTCATTCAGAAGCCGTATATGCAAGATGAAGTTTTACGGAAGATTCGTAAGGCGATTGACTTACAATGATGAGCGTACAAGAAACACAGCACAATGAAAAGCGGAAGGAGTAATCCAATGGTTCACATTCCGGCACAAAAGATACTCGTTATTGACGACGACGAGGATTACCGCACGATGATATCGGCAACACTCAACACGATAGGCTATGACACTATCGAGGCAATCAACGGCCTGGATGGTTTGACGGCTGTAAAAATACATCACCCGGACCTGGTCCTCTGCGACATTAAGATGCCGAAGATGGATGGCCACACATTACTCGGCATATTGAAAGAGGATCCCGAATGTGCCGCGATCCCGTTTATTTTTTTGACAGGCAATGCGGAAAAGAGCGATATGCGGCAAGGAATGCAGCTTGGTGCAGACGACTATCTCACAAAACCATTTACCTCTGGGGACCTTATCAGTGCAATAAAGGCGCGACTCATTCAAAAAAAAGGATTGCAAAAATATTATGAATCACACTTTGACGACATTAAAACAAGTATTGTACGGTCTCTGCCGCATGAATTTCGCACTCCCCTGCACGCCATACTCGGGTATGCTCAGATTCTGCAGGAAGAAAGCGGTCTGCCCGCTGAGGAAATAAAAGAGATCGGCGCGTTCATTCATAAATCGGGACGGCGGCTCCATCATTTGTTGGAAAACATGATTCTCTTCGGAGAATTACAGTTTTGGATGAACGATCAAAACAGCATCGCGACAATGCGCCGGGAATCAGCGACATTATTGCGTGAGGTCGTCCGGTCGGCCGCGGAACAGGAAGCAGCGGCCCAGAAGCGCCCGGATTCAATTCTCATTGCAGTCGATGAACTTTCGGTAAAAATAGCGTCACAGCATCTGACAAAGATCATTGAGGAGATCATTAACAACGCGTTAAAATTCTCGGAACCTGGAACGAAGATATATATTTCGAGCGAGGAAGTTAACGACGAGGTAACGATAATAGTGCGGGATGAAGGCCGCGGTATGTCTCAGGAGCAAATAGGTAACGTCGCCGCATTCCAACAATTTGAACGCCGTCATTATGAGCAGCAAGGGGCAGGTCTTGGACTGGTTATCGCAAAAACCCTTGCAGAACTCTATGGCGGGAGCCTCACGATTGAAAATGCAGAGAAAATAGGTACGACCGTAAGGATAAGGTTATTGAAAGAAATAAGCGACTAGAGATCCGGTCGAAGACCCATTTTCTCTGTGAATCTCGGTGCCACTCTGTGTCGCAAAAGAACTGTTTCACAGAGAGACACAAAGGCGGCTCGGGGAACCACGGAGAAAAAGCCCAGAGTCGAACTTATCGGCCGCATTTCTAGCAGGTTGCTGGAAAATAACTTTTATGGGCAACTAAGTCACTAAGGCACGAAATCGTTTCTCTGACACACTGAAACACTAAAAGGAGCGCTTCACATGTTATGAAAACACTCATCAAACTTTTCCGTTCGATCAGAGAATTGCCGACAAAATATCCGGCTGTCATTTCCGGTTATATTATCTATATGTATTTATTCATGGTGATGATTAGGCTTTTTATCATTGCAAAGCACACAGCAGTAACCGTTTATGATGTTCTGGAATTGTTCAACGCCCTTCCTTTCATGTGGCTTCTGGCAATGACGTGGGTAAAAGTATTGCACATTCGCGCAAGACTTCACGAAAGCGAAACTCAAAGATTAATTAAAGAACAAGAATTGCAGACAAAAGAAACCCAACTTTCTACAATGCGGGAAGTGGTATTGGGTTTGCAGCATCAAGTTAATAATCCGCTTGCCATTATAGCGCTTACCCTCGGCAAGGTCAGACGGACGGTGCAGCTATCGCAGGAACTGACGGTGGATATCAATTCGATAGAAAAAGAATCGAAACGAATTGCACAGGTGTTGAAAAATTTTAGTGAAACGCGGAAGTATGAAATCGAGCAGGTCTGCAATACAATCGGTGCGATGGCTGTTCCCGACAAAGTTGAATGAAGAAAAAAACATATCGGCATGGTCGCAAGGGCTGACAATAAGAGATTCAAGGAATCGGCGGATCGCGTCTCATACTTCGAAAAAGGATGAATGTCGTCTGCTTCTTTGAGAATTGACCGGCGTAAAACATTTTGTCAGCGCGCTTGTAAACCGCCTTGCAGTTACATCCGGGCAATCCAGCCTCTGCTCGATGTAGCGGACAATTAAAAGTTTACATTGTAAGGCATATCGATGCAACTTTCACACATGGTGTTTTCCCCGGGTGTTATGAAAAACTCTGCGGCCACATTCTCAAAGCACGTTGATGCGACCATAAACGGAGGCCGCAAATGAAGAAAAGGAGTGCAATAACTCACAATCTTCAAAAATACTTCTACCCGACGGCATTTGCACTTTCCTTTGGCGCAGTGTTCACCGTTCTGTTCTATTCTCTGTGGAGCACGAGCGTTGAGCACGAACGATTCCGTGTCAGCCGCGAACTGGAACTCGTCGGATATGAGGTTCAGTCGATTCTGATGGAGGATGAAAGATATTTTCTGATTCGGGGGGAAGAACGTGAGGCGGAAAACTGGGATCGTAACGCGGCAGCGGATTTCCTTGCGAGGCATCCGGAAGTTCTTGCCGTGATGAAGGAAAATGACACGCCGTTTTATTTCAGGGCCGCAAAGGATTCGACAACAAACGTAAAAGATTCGACAATGGCCGAGATTTTATGGCCATTGATAAAAAGGGACACTGCTCTGGCTCGCCGGAGCGCGACGCGATTCGCCCGGTTCTCAAAGCCGCTTAAGTTCGGCAGCCAATTCTATTTTGCCGCATTTATTCCGATACGGAGAAGCGGCATTACGAGTTCTCCGATTATTCTTCTTTATTCAGCGGATAATATTCTCGGCGAGGCGTTGCGCCGTCATCCTGTTGAGGGATGCGAAGCTTCTCTCTTCTCTCTTTCGGGGGAGAGAATTGCATCGACCGGTTTTCCCAGCGCTGCGGCGTTTCTCCGTGTTCAAAAAGCTGTTCCCGGTTACGAAGGAATTTTCAGCGCCGATATTTCGGACCCGGATTATATGTTTTGGGACACTGAGCGAATTTTTACGGGAATAGTCTGTGCCGGATTGACCGTTATTGTGTTCGTGATTTTTCGAGAACTGCGAGGCGACCTAAAAAAATTGAAAAAGGCTGCGTCGGATTTGCGGTCGAGCGAAGAACATTTCCGGACAATCTTCGAAAAATCCGCAGATGCGCTGCGGGTGATGGATCGTTACGGTCGGATTGTTATGGTGAATTCTGCATACTGCGATCTGGTCGAGAGTTCGTACGAGGAACTGCTGCGCGATTACAACGCCGGGGACGACAATCTCGAGGTACGCTACAGTGGAAGTTCGGCATTTCGAGCCCAATTCAACGCAGGTACGTTGAAGATGCCCGCTTCCCAGGTCATGATACGATCGGATGGAAGGGAGATCCCTGTAGAGGTAAGCCATTCGTTTTTCTCGATTGCGAACGGGAAGAAACTGCTCCTGAGCATTTTCCGCGACGTATCGGAAAGAAGACGGCATGAACTCGAATCGCAGCAAGTCCAGAAGATGGATGCGCTCGGAGACTTCGCGGTCGGCATAGGCAACACGCTCAAGAATATCGCGGGCATTGTAATGAATTCAGCAGAAATCCTAAACAAGAAGGCTGCTGCCAGCCCAACACTCGTTGAGTATATGAATATCATCTTTCGAGAGTCAAAGCGCACCGCCGAATTGGCGGATGACCTCCTTGTTTTCGCTCGTTCGAAAGAGAGTGATGCAAGGCCGGTCCACGTTACAAAGTTTGTTCACCAGGCAGCAAGAATACTGGAAAGTGCTTTGTCCCCGGGAATCTCGCTTGCCGTCTCGTCGGAAAATGATGAAGCTGTCGTGCGCGGCGATATCCATCAGATGCATCAAGCGATTGTGAACTTTGCACTCGCGGCACAATCCCGCATGCCCGCCGGGGGGCGAATCGAAATTCAAACGTCCGTCGCTCCGGAGGAAATTGTGAGGCAGAAATTCCCGTCTGCGGAGAAGAGAGACTATGTGCTGATTGCCGTGAGCGACAATGGAAATGAACTGGACGAATACTCGGCGCGCCGCATCTTTGAGCCGTTCTTCAATTCAAAGGAGAGGGATCATAACGCCGGGTTGCGCTTGTCGGTCGCTTATAGCATTGTCCGTTCCCATAAAGGATTCGTAGATGTTGGAAGCGGGAAAGGTGCCGGGACCACAATCTCGATATACCTGCCGCTGGAAAATCCTCAGCCAATCGAGGAAAAGACGCCGTCGTCGGACGCTTCGCAGACGGGAAATGAGTGCATTTTGGTCGTCGATGATGAAGAATCATTCCGGCAGATTTATCAACAGGGGTTCTCGTCGCTTGGATACCGTGTCTTTTCGGCGGGGAATGGAGAAGAGGCGATCGCTGCCTTCGTTGAACATCGGGGGGAAATCGATCTCGTTGTGAGCGACTACATGATGCCCAAAATGAACGGCGAAGAGTTGTTTCATAAACTCCGTGAGCTTGACCCTGCAACGAAACTGATCCTTGCAACCGGTGCGATCGACTTGAAGGAAAAATTTCACCTGCTGAACATGGGAGTATGCGACGTTCTTGAAAAGCCCTTTTTACTCGATGAGCTGCTGGCATCTGTGAGAAAGACACTGGATCGTGTATGAAGCGGCCGATCCGAGCGGGTGTCCGCACGCTCTGGAGTTGTCAAAGCGCGACGACCGAGCTGGAAATCCAGTGCCGCTTCCCAAAACAAATATTGCATTTTGTTATCTATCGTCATCCTTCGATGCGCTCACTCCGTTCGCTTACTCAGGATGAACGGGCATTTGTTCACCCTGAGCAAGTCCCCCTTTGGGGGACGCGTCGAAGGGTCGGCGATAGTTCATTTTTGAGATAGCTTCTAGAAACAGCACTAGCCGGTTCAATGTGCATAGAACAGGAACAACGTCAAAGCTAAGATTTGAGACTTCTGGATTTTTGGATACAGTGAACGAATAGTAGTTCATGAAATTCCTTATTGCAAATGTGAACAATAAGGCAAATTAATGGAAATCCTGACAAGAAGGCTTTTCTCCACAACAAGCGGCGAGGAGATGCGTTGTTTCAGCATCCGTTTTTTGATAATCTGCTGCTTTCTGCCAACCGGTCTTGTCGTACCACAACCACAAAAAATAAATACAATGCCTGCGGATTCATCTCAAATCAGCATAACACGGCTTTCTGTTTTTGGCAGCACAGTCTTAGCAAGCGGGGTTGCAGTCTATTTCGCCCGGTACGAACCGCTGTGGAAGGAGCATTACACGTCGTTTTTTTTTCGTCAAGATTTTGCTGCTCGAAATCAGGATAAGCTTCTTCATTTTTACGGAAGCGCAATGGGAAACGTAATTTCTACAATGGGACTTTCATGGGCAGGCTATGATGACCGGGATGCAGTTGTCTATGGAGCGGCAACTTCCCTCGCGTTTTTTACTTTCATGAAGATAGAAGACGGGCATGTTAATTACATTGGATTCGACCCTGTCAAAGAGTTGGCCAATGTGTTGGGGGCGGGGTACCCGGTCGCGCAGTATTATGTCCCATCGCTGAACAGTTTCACGCCAAAATTTTCGTACGTTGCATCCAAGAATAACGTTCTCGCGGCAGGCCAGACGCAGCCGAGTTTTCTTGAAGACAATGAAGGGCAAAAATTTTGGATGGGAATTACCGTCCACGATCTGCTGCCGGAAAATCTCCGGGATTATTGGCCTTCGATCATCGGTCTTGCTGTCGGGCGAACGGTACAAGGATTGCAGAGCGGCAACCCATCCGCTGGTCTGTATCTGGCGCTCGACGTCGATTTGCGGAAGCTCCCCGGCGACTCGCCGTTACTCCGAAAAGTGTGGAAGTTCCTTAACTATATACACCTGCCAATGCCGGCCGTAAGACTCAGCCCCTCCGTCATTTGGTACGGGATTTATCTATAGGATGATGTTTGCCGTGCGAAGAGGGGGGAGAGTAAACGACACCATCAAAGATCGAGGTTGATGGGAAGAAAAAGCATGTCATTCCGTGCTTGACGCGGAATTCAGAGTCAACCATTCAACGGAATAGTTTCTGTTGCACACTACA
>CAWJKX010000140.1:0-8870 GCA_963843065.1 uncultured Bacteroidota bacterium | reverse complement strand
GAGAATGAGAAGGTAAGAGCTGTAGAGGTCGCGTCGTTCATTGTGCTCGGTTCTTGAATGAACTTCGATATCGAAAGAGAAATCGTTGCAGGTCTTAGGAGTTCGTTGAAGCGGTCAAAGCTACCGGTTATGCTCCATGCATCCGTGTGTAGATAATATAGGAATGGATTGAGTGAAATACAACAAATAGAGCCGAAATGCCAAAATAGATCATTGAATGATACGGTATATCAACAAACAATGTTTCGCCGATCAACCCGATGCCGACGAGCCAGATGATCGTCGTATAAGCGGGAGCCATGAAACAAGTTGGTATGCCAGCACCCCCTGGACATCATCGTACGATATGTGCACTTGCGGTGCGACGCTGAGAAGCTTCAATTCATACTGCAAATAACTCTGCCGTGCACCGATGATGAACGATCCCTTGTCCCCGACGGGGCCTTCGAGAAGTGCGTCGAAGTCGGTCATGCTCGCGCTTACCTGGCCTCTCACCCGATCTCTGCTTCCTTCCCGGTATTCAATATCGACCACGGAGCTCATCTTATCTCCGTATCGCGCGCTGAAACCGCCGGTGATCAAATCCATTTTTTTTATCATGTCGACATCAAAAATTCCGATGCTCACATTGGGAGCTTCCTTGACATGATACGGGTCATATACTTCCGTGCCGTCGATCAAAACAAGATTCTCGTTTTCATCACCGCCATGAACATTAAACTTAGCGCTTAATTCGTTGTCGCTTGAAACGCCCGGAAGCATCTGGACGCTGCGAAGCACATCAGGCATGAGGCCGGTGATGTTTTTGATTGTTTCGCTCTGAAGAGAGAGGGCGCTCACTTCCTTTTGACTCGTTTCATCATTCCCATAATTCGCATACACCGTCACGTCCTGCAGAAGCACATCGAGAGGGCTCAGAGCAATAACGATCCCCGTGTCTGCATGAACACCTAGTGCAACTATCGCTGTTCTATAGCCGACATAACTGCATTGCAGCCGGTAATCGCCCGGAGCCACGTTGATATCGAACCTTCCGCTATCGTCCGTAACGGTTCCGCGTGTTGTTTCCTGCACTAGTATGCTTGCAAAGATGAGCGGTTCCTTTGTCGCTCCATCGAGGACAATCCCGCTCACCTTACAGGTCTGAGCATGAATAGTTGAAACGAAGAATACAATTGACAGCACTACTGAGGAGCCTAAATTCACGTCTTCCTTTATTCATTGTAAAGTGGTGCATAAGAAAATCTTAGGGAGCTTATCGCTGATGAGGCCGGTGGCCAATGACCATGAGGATTTGCTTGAAATTGCCAAAAACTTTCTCCCTATACGGCTACCCTTGTTCGAAGTTCCAAATAAAATCCCATCGCACGCCAATAAGTTATGAGGATAAAGAACAACAATACTCTTGGCGGTGAAATCCAAGGTTATTTATTGGAATGACACTATCAGGGTGATGAAAAAGTCCACACAGCTTGCCACGAAGACACAACGTCACTAAGAAATTAAAGTAAAAAACTACTGTCGCCAATATCATCGACGGTTGAGATAGCGATTTGCTTAAAATTATTTCGTGCCTTCGTGACTTAGTGGCTCATAAAAGTGTTATTCAGCAATCTGCTAGCTAGCAACGATATGCAAACAAGAATTATGATTGATGTTGCAGATGAAGAGGAGAGAATGCATAAAAGCGCCGCGAGTCGTAGGGATCATAACAGTGATCCGGCCCGCACACAATTAACTCCAGTCGAACGTTCGCACGTTTCCGTTCAGTCTCCATTTTGCCGGCCACTGATTTGTCAACCAGTCGAGGGGTTCAGCCGCGGACATTGGTTTCGCCGCTGTGGAAAAACAATACTTGATAAACTCTCTTTGTTCTTCGCCGAGCGCATCCGGCTGCGCAGAGATAAACAGCGGTGCGCTGCTTTCTGCCAATAGTCTCATCCATTGCCGGTTCTTGCCCCAGGGTACTTCAAGAGTCAAGCCGACGCAATCACCGTCCGCAGCGTAAAAATGATTATGTTGGATCATGCGAAAACCAAGCGTGTTCACTCCCATTTTGCGCGTCCGGTCCCATTCCTTCCCGCTGGTATCGTCGCCAATGCGGTTGAGTTCGAAGATACCCGCCGATAGATGGCTCACGGTATTGCACCCAATGAGATACATTTCGCCCGCCGCTTCACGTATCGATTGATACAGACGCAAAATAATCTCCGCGGTCGTTTTTGTGTTGTCATGAAAGTGCCATCCTGAGGCTGTAATACTATCAATCATCTCGAAGCCCCACTTCCCCGTGATATCGAATGTGGTGAAATCGTGCTTCACCATTTCGTAACCCCATTGTTTGTATATGGAGATGTTGCGCTGAATGTGTGCTAGGTTCTCTTCAATCGAAGGATCGAGCACCGGGTTTTTAGGATTATCTCTGCCGGGAATCGGCGGCAGCAGCAACTGCTGCGGTGCATCGTGCGGTGCGCACAAAGGCCTTGTCCACAGCGCGGGACGCATTCCGAGCTTATTGATGTCGTCCGCCAATTTTTGCATGTCTTTAAACTTATCATTCGGCCGCGCGAAATCATCCTGCCAGCAACAATCGCCGGGGAGAAGCGGAGAATAGGAAGCCCATCCTGCATCGATGACGGAGAAAGGGGGATTACCGGCATCCGTTGCCAGGTTCGCCAGGAGCGAGGTATGCTGTAAAATGAGTTCGGACGAATTGTTGCCGTAAGCAAAGTACCAGTCGTTGATGCCGTACACCGGAAGTTTGGGGAGACGCGGCTTCTCGCACATCATGCTGCAAAACCGTCGTGCTGTCGCAAATGTGTTTTCATTGCCCGATGTTTTTGCGCCGATGATCTCTGCGCAGTTCAACACCCGGTTGCCCAGTTGCACACCGACGCCGGCGCTCCGAGTGTCCATGGTGAGCTGCATTGTCCCGTCCCCTAATTGCCAATAGCAAATGGCATGGCATCCTGTCCTCACACCAAAGCACACAGCGTTCTCTTCGTCGTGCTGGATAAAATACCAGGGCATTTTCTTGTCAAATGATGGTGTTTGAAAAAACACATCGCCGTAGGTCCTTTCCCAGTGGTCGCCTAAAACTGTTGCACCGTTGTTCACCGAATACGCCCATTGCAACAACACCTGATGAAGTAAATCCCCAGGAGATTGCACGCTCACAGACAAAGTATCATCCGAACGCTTGAGATATACAGCAATATTCTTGTATGACCAAGCCTCTTCCCCCGACGCAGTCAATTCGTGTAAACCATCATCAAGCCGTACAAAGACTTTTTCCGGAATGCGCACTATATCAACCGATGCGCCCGTAGCACGCATTCTTTTCACAAATAATAAGCCGGACAATGCAGTCCCGGAAACCTGTATAAAATGCCTTCGGTTCATAGATTATTTTGTGTTGACAGCGATTTCCAAAATAAATTGTGTGGAGATGGGGAGCGTCTTTTCTCTGTTTTATCCCTTAGGAGTCAGCGATAGTATTGGCTAGACTCAGAAGCTTTTGTACCGTATCCCAATTTCTTGTCGTCGAAGAAACTGCGAGTTTCTTTTCGATGAAGGTGTTTGAGAAAAGAGTCTGGCCGTATCCATTTCGACAGAGAATGTACACTTCACTTCCTGATAGGCGAATCTCGTCAACGTCATTTTTTACAACGTCCAAATTTTCAGCCGCAGCTTTATCCGGCTTTCCGGACAGAAAAGAGATATGGAGCTTTTCACCCTTTTGTGCTTTGACTTTCTTAAACGGATTCCGTTTTATAACTTTTTCGATCTCCTTCATTGTCTTTACGATAACCGGAACTTCATAGCCAAAAATTTTTAACACTCTGTCCTCTATTTGCATCCGGAGGTGTTCGGTACTTCTTTCAACAGAACTAAAGACGACATTCCCGCTTTGGATATACGTCGCTACGTGTTCATAGTGCAGCCATTCGAAAGCCTTTTTCAAGTCTTCCATTTTTATTATCTTTTGTCCGCTGACGTTTATTCCGCGCAGCAGTGCAATATAAATTGCCATTCCGTTTACGTGTTTGATTTTCAGGAGACAGTTTGAGCGAGCCGGGCGATATCCAAATTTTCGAGTATCTTTTTTGAATCCCCCGCCGCCGTTACGCGGATCATCGCCAGTCCCAGGTCGTGCAATGTGCAGACGTATTTTGGAAGGAGCGCTTTCAAAACCGGGTAGAAGATTCCGAGTACTTCAGAAACTCCGTAGGCGTTTTTCAGGCCTTTGATGGGTTTGATAAATCCAGGCCTGAACGTGTACGCCGCTTTAAACGGAAGCTTCGTCAAGTCATTCTCCGTTTTCCCTTTTACCCTTGCCCACATAATGCGGCCCTTCTCTGTGCTGTCGGTTCCCGCTCCCGAAACATAACAAAACGTCATGCCGGGATTAAGCCGGGACAGCGTACTGGCGGCGCACATTGTTAAATCGTAGGTAATCCGCGTATAAATTTCTTCATTCTTTCCCACAGATGAAACCCCGAGACAAAAATAGCATGCATTATAGCCTTTGAGATGCTCTTCTATCGTCGAATAGTCGAAGAAATCTGCGTGAACGATCTCTTTCAGTTTTTGATGTTTTACATTGCACGATTTCCTGCCTATCACTAACACCGATTCCACGTCAGCGTGGTCGAGGGATTCGTGGAGAACTCCCTCTCCAACCATGCCCGTAGCTCCGAATATGATGCCTTTGATTTTCATTATTCATCTCTCCTCTTTTTGCAAAGTTTGGTCAACCGGCTGTGAGCCTTTCTACTTCAAGATTCCAAGCTGTTTATATTTTTCCCGGTACTTGTCGTAGAGAATAGTGTGCCGGCTCCGCAAGTCAATCTTTTTTCCCTGGATGAATTCCATCTGGACATTCGTTTCAATCTCAAGCGGATCGCCGTTTGTTACGATGAGGGTGGCGTCCTTGCCGACTTCCAGCGATCCGGCTTGTTTGTCGATGCCGAGAATTTTTGCAGCGTAGATCGTCACCGCCTTCAGTGCTTCGTCTTTTGGAAGCCCGTATGCAGCTGCCATCGCTGCATGGTACGGAGTGTTCCGTTCGGCCATCGCCTCCCCTTCACCGGAGATCGCAAACTGAACTCCCGCGGCTAACAACTTCGACGGAACGGTGAATGCAGCATCGTACGGTTCCCACTCGCGGCTCGGCTCGTCAAGTGTCGGGCCGACAATAACGGGAACATCGTTCTTTTTTAGAAGATCGGCAACGCGCCAAGAATCTCTCCCACTGACAATGACAAGCTTAATGTTCTCATCCTTCGCCCATTGAACGGCCGCTTCAATCTGTCGTATTTCATTCGCGTTGACAAGAACCGGAATTTTCTTTTCGAGGACTGGGATCATCGCTTCCCATCGGAGATCGGTCGCATGGTGCGGAATTCCTTTTTTCGTCTCCGCTTCCTTTGCGACCATATATGCGCGGGCGTCGGCGAATGCATCGCTGAGTTCTTTTAACTGCTTTGCATGATCCTTCTTTTGCTCTTCTTCTGTTTGGCGTGCCCACGGCGAATGAGAAACCGTCATCTGCGGCCAATTGACGACCAACCCGATCGGCGCTTTCAGAACGACGTCTTCCTGCGTCCAGCCATCCATCATAATTGCCGCAGAGCGCCCTGCAATCAACCCGCCTTGCGGCATAACATTGGCAATGACCACTCCGTTTGCACGCACTGTCGGAATTAATTCACTCTCCGGATTCACCGCGATCTCGCTCCTCACATTTGGATTGATCCGCCCCGTTTCTGCATAATCGTTCGTGGCACGAACGGCTTCTATCTCCGTCAATCCAACTGTTGAGTTTGCATTGATAAGCCCTGGATAAATATGTTTTCCGGCGACATCGATCTTCTCAGCATTGGCTGGGAACGAAACGTTTGTTCCGATGCCGGTAATTTTTCCGTTTTCAAAGAGAATTGTTCCGTTCGGAATCTCAGGGCCGCTCACCGGATGGATTGTTGCACCGAGTAATGCGATCGGATGATCTTGTCTCTTGGCCGGAATAGGGTCGGAGGCGAACAATGAACAATGAACAATCAACAATGAACAGTATAGAAAAAATAATGAGTAATGAATGATCCTGAATTCTGACTTCTGTATTCTGACTTCTGTATTCTCAATTATTCTCTTCATCGTCCATCTCCCTCGCTTTCCTGACCGGATATAGATTTCTGCATGTGCAAAGCCGACACTTCGCTTCCTGGCCCGGGCTTTTTCGATGCAAGAATCTTTTGGATCAACATAGTACGTTCTTTTTGAACCTCTGCGTTCATAGCCCGGTCTTCATCCCGGTCAAAATATCTCCTTCCGTCAATCCACGTTTGCTCGCAAACGGAGTATGGCGACAACGGTGAGCCGCTCCAGATGACAAAGTCAGCATCCTTCCCTACTTCAATTGAGCCGACGCGATCATCAATGCGCAATTGTTTTGCGGGGTTGATCGTTACAAACTTCAGCGCCTCTTCTTCGCTCACGCCTCCGTACTTCACTGCCTTTGCCGCTTCGGTGTTTAATCGTCTCGCGAGTTCGTCGCTGTCGGAATTGTAGGAAACGACGACGCCGACGTCGTGCATGAGAGCGCCGTTGTATGGAATCGCATCGATCACTTCGTATTTATACGCCCACCAATCGCTGAACGTCGATACACCCGCACCGTGCTTTGCGATCTCTTCTGCAATTTTGTATCCTTCCAACCCGTGCTGAAATGTTGCGACTTTGAAACCGAAATCGTCGGCAACGCGTATTAACATGAGAATCTCGTCCTGCCGGTACGAGTGAGCATGAACAAGCCGCGTTCCGCTCAGAATCTCCACGATAGCGTCGAGCTCCAGGTCCCTCCGCAGCGGGATTTTATCGGGATTGTCTTTTGCTTCTTCCATTTTCTTTTCATAGTCGCGCGCGGCGCTAAATTCGTCGCGGATGATTTGCTCCACTCCCATCCTTGTTTGGGGATAGCGCGTGGTGAAGCTGCCTCCCCAATTCGACTGCTTTGGGTTTTCGCCGAGAGCAAATTTGATGCTCTTCGGTGCGCCTTCAAACTTCATGCCGTCGCCGAGCATTCCCCAGCGAAGCTTCACAACTTGATTCTGGCCGCCGATAGGATTTGCGGAACCATGGAGCAGGTGAGCGACCGTTAATCCTCCGGCCAGTTCCCGATAGATTGCGACATCATTGGCGTTCACAACATCGCCGATACGCACTTCCGCGGAAATGGCCTGCCCCGCTTCATTTACATCGCCCGAGATCGCGGTGTGGGAATGGCAGTCAATTAACCCGGCGGTGATGTTCTTTCCTGTTGCATCGATAATGACGGTCCCTTTCGGCGCCTTGATACTTTTCCCGATCTTTTCGACTTTTCCTTTTGTGTACAGGATGTCTGTATTCTCGAGATTTCCCTGCGAACCGCTCGTCCACACATATCCCCCTTTTATCAAAATATTTTCCGGCTGCTCAGGCAGTGTTTTTCTGCCGAACGCCCCTTCGGGATAAACCACGTCGAACGACGCATGCAGGGCCTCCGTTTTTTTCGTCGTGTCGGGAGGTTCGACAAATGGTTGCATCAAGCGTGCAGACCATGTGATGTCTGATCCATCCGGCAATTCTCCCGTACCGACAATCGTCGAGTCCTGGATGACGCCCGTCAAGCGAAAAATTCCGGCATAACCGATCGAATCGCCGGTAAACACCAGCGCAATATTCTTTCCGGCAAGAACCACGGACGCTGTTTTGACTTTGATCCCAACGCGTGAAACCATTCCGGAAAGTGCGTCCGGCTCCCCGGTAATGATAAGTAAGCCGGTATCTTTTTTTGCGGTAGCAACGTTCAGCGAGTACGACCATGTTCCCCGCGCTTCGGCTTGCACCGGCGCTTTCACTTCATATCGTTTTCCATCCACCCACGTCTCTCTGATTTTTGTCTTCTCTCCAAACAACTCTCCATCTGCGAGAACGAAATTTGCTGCCTTGCCTGCTTCGATCGTGCCCAGCCGTTTCTCCATTCCCAGCATCTTGGCCGGGATCGTCGTCAACGCTGCAAGCGCATCGTCGGCTTTCAACCCCCGCTCAATTGCCGTCCGAACAAGGATTCTAAAATTTGATACATCTTTAAGAGTCGATGTTGTCAAGGCAAATTGCACACCAGCTTGCTTGAGCCGCGCAGGATTCTCTGGCGCGAAATCCCAATGACGCAATTCCTCAAAACTGACATCGAGGGCATCCTCAGGAGTGTTGACGTTTGGCGCATCGGGAAAATTGATGGGGAGAATGATCGGCGCGTCAGTTTCCTTTACCGTCTCGAGCCGGCGGTATTCGTAGCCGTTTCCCCGAATCCAGAATACAAGAGAAAATTCTTTTGCGATCTTCGATGCGCGGAGAATATTTTGTTCATCGGTGGTTTCGAAAATAACCGGCTGCCTGCCCGACGCCGCGGCTTCAATCGCGATCAACGGGCTTCCGAAGTTGTATCATCCGGCGTTCAAGTATTCGGAGTTCTATCGCGCGAGCGACGATCGTTTCCTGCTGGTGATCGAATCCGAAGATCCGCGGTTCGATATACAAAAGAGCGCGGAGGATCTGCGCAGCGTGGGCGCCGCGGCGGTCGAGGTGGTGGAAGGATGAAGAGTCTCTTGATCACACGCCTGACCGTGCTGGGCGCTTTGGTTGTCGTGTTGTCCGGTTGCTCGGTGATTCAACGCGACCCGCCGATCCAGGTGTGGGACGACATGAAGCACCAGCCCAAATTTAAAGCGCAATCGGAGATGGAAGAATCGAACGTCTTCCCGAGCCGTCGCGTTAGCCGCCAGCCGGTCGCCGATACAGTAGCGCGCGGAAGTTTGCGCAAGAATTCG
>CAWJKX010000139.1:0-4856 GCA_963843065.1 uncultured Bacteroidota bacterium | reverse complement strand
ATTACAAATATCGCACGCAGGTAATCTGATGTTTTAGTAGAAGCCATCTCAAAAACATATCACTTGATCCTTCGATGCGCTCACTCCGTTCGCTTACTCAGGATGAACGCGCCACCTGTTCACCCTGAGCAAGTCCCGATGTTATTTATCGGGACGCGTCGGAGTGCTAACACAAGACCATTTTTGAGATAGCTTCTAGACAAAACTTAACAAAAAACCGAATGACATTCAACTTATCAATCGATATATTGTCCATAATTCGTGTTCACCAACGATCTACAAAAATCACTATGAGATACTTCTTAGCAGTTTTGCTTGCTGCGGTGTTCATCGCGGCGTGTTCACCGATTTCAACGAATTCCGTTCAGCAGCTCCCCGGAAAAATGGACGACGGCAGAACGCTTTTGCCAAACGGATGGATTCTTTCCCCCGCGGGATCGTCAATTGATCTTGGCGACCTTCCGTTAGGAATGCAGGTCTCGCCCGACGGTAAGTTTGCTGCCATCGTGAACAGCGGTGAGGGAAAGCAGACCATCTCGATTGTCGACATCCGCGCGCAGCGTCTCATTCAAACATTGCCGATCAAAAAATCGTGGATGGGAGTCCGCTTCAACGGCCAGGGAAACAGGATTTTCGTGACGGCCGGAAATGACAACGGAATACATGAATATGCGTTTGAACACGATTCCGCTTCATATCTCCGCACCATTGAACTTGGCAAACCATTTCCTCAGGAGGATATCTCGCCAACTGACATAATGATAACAACGGAAATTCCCTCCTTTATGTTGTGACGAAAGGGAATAACTCGCTCTATAAAATCGATCTGATCCAGCGGCAAAATCTTGGGGGTGCTTGCATTTTCGCAGCCACTGTATTCCTGTGTGATCGATGAAAAACGGCATCTCGTGTTTGTCAGCGTGTGGGGCGGATCCGAGGTCGCCGTCGTGGATGCCGATTCGATGACCGCAAAGAAATTCATCTCTGTTGGCGACCATCCGAATGAAATGGTTCAGACAAAAGACGGCAAGCGGCTCTTTGTGGCAAATGCAAACTTCAATTCGGTATCAGTCATCGGCCTTGATGCAATGAAGGTTATTGAAACGATTTCTACATCGGTCTCGCCCGACGCGCTGAACGGCAGTACGCCGAATTCACTCGCGCTTTCCCCTGATAACTCGACATTATATGTCGCTAATGCCGACAATAATTTTCTGGCGGTGATCGATGTTGAACAGTTCGGCATGAGCCGATCGAAAGGATTTATCCCCACCGGATGGTATCCGACGGTTGTCCGCTGCGTCGATAATCTCCTCCTTGTCGCAAACGGGAAAGGAATGATATCGAAGGCGAACCCGCACCACGAGTACATTGCCAGCTTGCTGGTAGGGACACTGTCGTTCATTCCTGCTCCAAGCAAAGAAGATTTGGCGAAATACTCCGCTCAAGTTTTCCAAAACACGCCGCTCACACGGACGCATTCTGCTCAGACCTGGGACGAAGAGAACCCTATTGCAAAATCGCGGACAACCCGGTCTCCTATCAAACATGTCTTTTACGTCATCAAAGAAAATCGGACGTACGACCAGGTCTTCGGCGATTTGCCGCAAGGGAACGGTGATTCGGCGCTTTGCCTTTTTGGGCGGGATGTTACACCGAATCATCACGCGTTGGCTGAAGAGTTTGCACTGCTCGACAATTATTATGAAGATGCCGAAGTCAGCGCTGATGGACACAATTGGTCGATGGCAGCGTACGCCACAGATTTTGTTGAGAAAACATGGCCGACATTCTACGGAGGACGCGGCGGGGAGTATGTTTACGAAAAGGATGGTATCACAAGCCCGAGCAATGGATATATTTGGGACGATTGTGTCAGGCACAATGTCTCGCTCAGAAACTATGGCGAGTTTGTTGATGATGAGGATACTGCAAACGGATCTTCGCGCGTGAAGGCCTCCGGGTTGCTGACGAAGACGTCGCCAAGCTACCGGGGATGGGATTTAGACTACTCTGACGTGAAGCGCGCGGATGCGTGGTTAAAAGAATTCGATGCGTACGATACGGGCGATTCGCTGCCCCAATTTCAGATTATCAAATTGCCGAACGACCATACTGCGGGAACGAGGAAGGGTTCTCTCTCACCGCGTGCGATGGTTGCACAGAATGACCGGGCTCTCGGAATAATCGTTGAGCGAATTTCACACAGCAGGTTCTGGAAAGAATCGGCCGTCTTCGTCCTCGAAGATGATGCGCAGAACGGGCCCGACCATGTCGACGCTCATCGTTCGATTGCGCTCGTCGTGAGCCCGTACACAAAAAGGCATTATGTCGACCATACGATGTATTCCACATCCGGCATGCTTCGCACGATGGAATTGATTCTCGGCATTCCGCCGATGAGCCAGTATGATGCAAGCGCGACGCCGATGTTTGCTTCATTCTCACCTTCCCTCGATATAACTCCGTTCATTGCCCGGAAAAACATTATCGACCTTCAGGAGAAGAATGCGCTTGGAGCATTCGGGCAGGAGAGAATGGAAGCGTTCAATCTTTCCAGGGAAGACCGGGTTCCCGACAATGAATTCAACGAGATCATCTGGAAATCGGTGAAAGGCGCAGCCTCCGAAATGCCCGCACCGGTTCACAGCACCTTCATCCTAACCGGAGACCGCGACGACGATGATTGAATTTCGGCATTCAGCTGATGAATAATTTTGTCCGCGCCATAGACCGATCGTTGACGTTCAAACAGATGCTCTGGCTCATTCCGATCGTTCTCACACTGCACAACATCGAAGAAGCCTTGACGATGCCGACGTGGGTGATGGCTAACTTGCCCATCATCAAAGAGAGTCTGCCGATCGCGATTGACATTCACTTTACTCCAACGCAGCTTCTTCTTTCACTTTTGCTTGCTACGGTAGTGCCGTTCATCGTGGCGATAGTTTGTGTCGATGGAGAGAAGCGGAGTAAAAAATTGTATCTTCTCTTTCTCCTTCAAGCGATCGTATTGCTGAACGTCTTTATCCCGCATATTGCCGCTTCGGTCAGGATGAGACAATACAATCCCGGAGTCATCACCGCCGTTTGCCTCAATCTTCCTTTTTCGCTCTATGTCTTCCGAAGAGCGTACCGGGAACAGTACCTCACACCGCGCGAATTCATGTCGCTGTTCGCCGCGGCACTCTTGGTCTACGGTCCTGTTGCATGGACTCTGCATTTTGGCGGGGAGTGGATGGCAAAAGTTTTGTAGATGTCGGACACCTTATCGGTAAATCAGTATATGTCGAAACATCTGATACGATAAATTGGCAAGGTGTCCGACATCCCATCAGCACCATTCCCTTGACCTTGCGCATCAAAAAAAGTACTTTGCTGAGAGAGTAAACACTGAGGAGAAGCAGCTTTATGACCATAGTCGTTGGAATGCCGGAGCCTTTTCGGAAAGTGGACGGTGATGAAATTACTATCCAAACGATCCGAAAATATATTGTCGGAATAAATGAGGAAATTCCGCTCCTTGGCGGAGTGCACAGGCCGTACATCAACCTCGACAACGCCGCCAGTACGCCGACAATCTCGATCATCACGGATAAGGTGAACGAATTTCTGAAGTGGTATTCAAACGTTCACCGCGGCACGGGTTTCAAGTCTAAATTGTCCTCCTGGGTCTTTGAGGAAGCGCGCGATACGATCGCCAAATTTGTCAACGCGGACCTCTCCGACAGCGTCGTCCTGTTCTGCAAGAACACCACCGAAGCGATCAACAAGCTTGCCCATCGGTTTCCTTTCCAGCCAGGCGATATCGTGCTGACATCGGTGATGGAGCATCATTCCAACGAACTGCCGTGGCGGAAGGTCGCCCATGTTGTTCATGTAGACGTTACTCCTGACGGCCGCATCGACGAAAAAGATTTCAAAGAAAAAATCGCGCTCCACGGGTCGAACATCAAATTGATCGCTGTGAGCGGTGCATCGAATGTCACTGGATTCATCAACCCGGTTCATACGTACGCACGATGGGCGCACAACATCGGAGCGAAGATCATGGTCGATGCCGCGCAGCTCGTACCTCATCGCCGTGTTGACATGAAGATGAAAGCCGATCCTGAACATCTCGACTATATTGCGTTCTCGGCCCATAAAATGTACGCCCCGTTCGGCGTCGGCGTGCTCGTTGGCTGCCGCCAAACGTTCGAGGAAGGAGACCCCGAGTACGTCGGCGGCGGAACAGTGGATATCGTGAACCTGGAAAATGCGTATTGGACGGATTTGCCGGACAAGGAAGAGGCCGGTACGCCGGATATCGTCGGTGCCGTTGCCCTGGCGCAGGCAATCCGGATTCTTGAAAAGATCGGATGGAATGATATCATTGAACATGAAGCGTCGTTGACACGCTACGCGCTCGAAAAATTAAAGAAAATTCCGGGAGTTTCGCTGTATGGCGACAAAGATGTAGCGCACTCTAATGATCGGCTTGGTGTCATCACATTTAACGTCAACAGCCTTAGCCATGCGCTCGTCGCGGCGATCTTAAGTTACGAATGGGGTATCGGAACGCGCAACGGCTGTTTCTGCGCCCATCCGTATGTGAAATGTCTGCTCAATGTTGATGATGAGGAATCGAAAGATATGGAGCAGCGTATCCTCGCCCGGGACCGATCAACGCTTCCCGGTTTTGTTCGTGCAAGTTTCGGCATCTATAATATCAAAGAAGAAATCGATGTGCTGTGCGAGGCACTCTCCTCAATCGCGAAAGGAAATTACCGCAGCGGGTACCTGTTGAATAAAGAGCGCGGCGAATATTACCGTTCCGATACGGTCGACGAGTTTGGAAAATATTTTTCCATCTA
>CAWJKX010000138.1:0-19113 GCA_963843065.1 uncultured Bacteroidota bacterium | reverse complement strand
GAAACCCGCTTCTCCGGGGCGCGAGAACGTGGCAAGCATCTGCCTTCAGGGACATCTCGACATGGTGTGTGAGAAAAATAAAGAGACGGTGCACGATTTCGAAAAAGACCCGATTGAGCTGGTGCGCAAGGGAAACATGCTCATGGCGAACGGAACGACACTCGGCGCCGACAACGGCGTTGCCGTAGCCACTAACCTTGCTATTATGGAGGACAAGTCGCTTGTTCATGGACCGCTTGAGTTTCTTTTTACCATCGACGAAGAAACCGGATTGACCGGGGCGAATAATTTGAAACCCGGACAGCTCGAAAGCAAAACATTGATGAATCTCGACTCCGAAGAGGAAGGGGCGCTCTATGTCGGCTGCTCGGGAGGTCGGAATACCGACGGCACTTGGAATATGAGTTTAAAAAACGCCCCCGGCGACTCGTTGCCTGTTGCGCTCCATGTAAAGGGGCTGCGCGGCGGCCACTCGGGATTGGAAATCGATAAGGGGCGAGGCAATTCGATCAAAATCCTCAACCGCGTTCTTATTGCTTTGGAGAAAGTTGATGCACGTCTTTCAATGATTGAAGGGGGGAACAAAAGCAACGCGATACCCCGCGAAGCCGAAGCTCTAGTGTATATCCCGAAAAGGAACATCAGGAAGGCACGGGCGATTGTTGATCAATGGAACTCCATCCTGAAAGCCGAGCTGGCAACGGTGGAACCCGACCTCTCAATTACCATGGAAGAAGTTCAAATAAAAAAGAAAGGAAAGGTGATCAAGAAGGCTCTGTGGAGGATGTTGACCCAAACGATTGCCGCTTTGCCGCACGGTGTAGTCAAAATGAGCGCGGATATTCCGGGGTTGGTCGAAACCTCTACCAACGTAGCGATAGTTCGGACGGAAAAAAACAAAATTGTCCTCACGACCAGCCAGCGGAGTTCGGTCGCATCCGAGATCGACGAGATTCTTCAGTGCGTCTCGGCGGTCTTCGAACTCGGCGGAGCAAAAGTCGTGCGCGCCGAAGGCTATCCCGGATGGAAACCCAACCTCGAATCGCATATCTTAAAAGTTGCGAAATCCACGTATCAGTCTTTGTACGGGAAAGAGCCGGAGGTCAAAGCTATTCATGCAGGGCTTGAATGCGGCATCATCGGTGAGAAATTTCCGGAAATGGATATGGTTTCATTCGGACCGACGCTCGAAGGAGTCCACTCTCCCGACGAGAAAATTCATATCGATACCGTTGAGAAGTTTTGGAATTTCCTGCTTGGAATTTTAAAAAATGCGAATTAGAGACTTCTGAAAAATTCCTAAGTAATGTCATTCTGAGGAGCGTAGCGACGAAGAATCTAGTTTTTCTTCTCAAATTGAACGAATAGATTTTTCTCCCGCCGTTTTGCGGCGGGATCAGAATGACATTTGAATACCAATTTTTCAGATGTCTCAATTAATAACTTATGTTACGCGGTATAGAGAATCCACAAAGAACACGAAAAAGCACGAAGGTTTAGATCCGCTCTATGAAAGTGATTTTCTTCGTGCTCTTTGTGGAAAATTCAATAAACGAAAACGGTGAATATTGTTATGGACGAAATGACTGCGGCAAATCATAAATTCTGGCATCCTTCACGACGGCCGTATCGCTACGGCGTTCTCTTCACCGTGAGCCTGTTGACGTTCGGGAGCTATTTTGCGTACGACAGTGTAGGCGCTATTGCACCGACGCTTATCGCAGCACTAGGGGTGGGGCGGGAAGCGATTGGACAAATGTATACACTGTACAGCGTCGCGGCAATTCTCTCCGTCTTCATCGGAGGCTTGCTCATCGACAAGATCGGAACGAGAAGAGCGAGTTTACTTTTCTCTCTTCTCGTGACGGTTGGCGCGGCGATCGTTGCCATAGCGCCAAACATATGGATTCTTAATTCCGGGCGGTTTGTTTTCGGCTGGGGCTCTGAATCGTTAGTGGTTGCTCAGAGCGCTATTTTTGCCCGATGGTTCAAGGGAAAAGAACTTGCGTTTTCGTTCGGTGTCGGGCTGACCGTGAGCCGGCTGGGCACACTTTTTAGTTTCAACACTGAGGCGCTCATCGCACAATATTTCGGCAACTATAAAATTGCTCTCTGGGCAGCAGTGGTATTTTGCGTCATCTCGGTCATGGCGAATTTGCTCTTTATATTGCTGGATAAAAAAGGGGAAAAAGTTCTAGGACTGAAGGGAGAAGGCGCGGGGGACAAAATCGTGCTCGCCGATGTCAAACGGTTCAACCCTTCGTATTGGTATGTCACACTTCTCTGCGTAACATTCTATTCTGCGATATTTCCTTTCACCGCGCTCTCGACGGATTTCTTCAATTCCAAATGGGGGATTCCGATGACCGCCGGTTCTGAGGGAGGATTCTTCTACCAGGTATTCTATAACGTCATTCATATGTTTAGCACAGCCGGCGGTACGACGACCATCATTATTTTTGCTTCGATGGTTTTTGCGCCGTTCTTCGGTCAATGGGTCGATCGGTTCGGGCGCCGTGCAACGGTGATGGTCATCGGTTCGGTTTTGATGATTCCCGCATTCTTGTCGATGGCGTTCACCATGATTCCGCCGGCATTTCCGATGATTGTTCTTGGGGGAGCGTTCGTCTTGGTTCCCGCTGCAATGTGGCCGTCGATTCCTTTGATCGTTGAGGAAAACCGTGTCGGGACGGCATTTGGCCTGACAACAATGATTCAAAATTTCGGCCTTGCGCTATTCCCATGGCTGAACGGTCTTTTACGAGATTCGACACAATCGTACACCGCAAGCATGATCATGTTTTCGCTGCTCGGCATTATCGGGCTTGCTTTTGCCTTGTTGCTCCGGAGGAGTGAAACCGGTGCGAACGCACATGGGCTGGAGACGATTACCGCGAAGTGATTTTCAAATTTCAATTTGCGATTTCCAATTGGGGGGATAATGACGGAGGAAGAATTAAAGTCTAGGTTGAAATTAATAGCATTAAGGGTTATCCGTCTCGTGCAGTCGTTGCCGAAAAATTTAACTGCCGAGGTCATTGGAAAACAATTGATTCGGTCTGCAACCTCAGTTTCAGCAAATTATTACTCTGCCTGCAAAGCTCGGTCAAAAACAGATTTCCTGCATAAGCTGGGAATTGTGGAAGAAGAAGCCGATGAAACCCAGCTTTGGATCGAACTGATAATCGAGTCTGGCTTGATAAAAGAATATCGGTTGAAGGACCTTTTAAGAGAAGTTAAAGAAATAACTGCGATTATGACATCTTCTCGCATCACGGTAAAAGGACTTCGAAAATATGATCCTGAGCGCATCGGCTAATTGAAATTCGAAAATTGCAAATCGAAAATCAGCCTTCGTCACTCGGAATTAGTAAATCGTCAATTAAGAACCTTATTTAAAAGGAGAATTCAATGATATCCGAATCAACTAAGACGATACTTGCCGGGACAGTAAAAGAATGGAACAAATACAAGACCGAGCAGATCAAACTTTCTCTCGTTGCGAATGACATCGCCGCAATTACCTCCAGGATCATTTTGGAACAGTTGCAGTATCTCAAGGTACAGAACATCGACGTCCAATGCGACACTGTGGAAACAATGGGCGTCCTGAATGTGCCGATCGCCGTTCAGCCGATCATTGAAGCAGTATTTCCAAATTCGAAGGCCAGCGTTCTTCTCAAATGTGCCGGAGCTGCACGAATGATTATCATTAATCCCAACCTCAGCATCTCTGCCGGCGGAACTCCGATTACGTACGAGCAGCTGCAGCGGGGAGTGCCCGAATCGTTTGCGTCGAACGCTGCCGAATTTGTGCGCGACGCATTTCTCAATGTGGCCCGGACAGGGGGCAAAGAAAGCGCGGCTGTCTGACCGCGCAGACGCGATCAATCAATCACCATGAGCACATTACTTCACCCTAAACACTTTACACTCAATCAAGCCCGCACAAAACTGATGGCGGTTATTCCGCTCATCAAAGAAATGGCAGGATTGAAAAAAGCGTTGAATGAAAAAGGATTTGACGCATACCGCCACACCTATTTTGGCGGTTCGGGTCCAAACGGCGAGCGATATTATCCGCAAGAATTGGAGCGCCTCGTGGAAATCGTCAAAATGCTTTCCGATGACGGCATTCAAGTAAAAGGCCTTGACCAGGGTTTGATTGATTTTCCACACATCCGGGGGAACGGCGAAGAAGTGTATTTATGTTTTTTACTCGGTGAGGAGGATATTTTATACTGGCATACGATCGACGACGGTTTCCCCGGACGCCGGCTGATCGATGAGTTGTGAGGAATGTATTGAAAGAGGGAGCGTGATGCGCACTGTGCTCACCGAGTCCCCGCAGAGGGCCGCAAAATTTATCGCGCAGGGAGAAATCGTCGCCTTTCCGACCGAAACGGTTTACGGGCTCGGTGCGAATGTCTTCGACGAAAAAGCGCTGCGAAAAATATTTATCGCGAAGAACCGTCCAGCCGATAATCCGTTTATCGCTCACATCGCGGACATCGCAGACCTCTCACTCCTTGCCGCCCGTATCCCGCGCTCTGCCGAAAAGTTCATCGAACATTTTTTTCCCGGACCGTTGACGGTGGTTTTGCCGAAGCTGCACTCGGTTCCGCTGACCGCGACGGCGGGGCTACCGACGATCGGCGTCCGAATGCCGTACCATCCGGTTGCACTTTCTTTTTTGAAAGCTTGCGGTGTTCCCCTTGCAGCTCCGTCGGCAAACCTTTCCGGCACACCAAGTCCAACGACGTGGCAAAGTGTGTCGACCGACCTCAATGGCCTCATCAGCTGTATTTTAAAGGGAGGGCGCACGAAGGTGGGATTAGAGTCCACCGTCGTGGATTGTACCGGCGCTGTGCCTCAGATATTGCGGTCGGGTGCAGTAACACTGGAACAATTGCGGGAAATTATCCCATCGACGCGGATTGCAATTCGGAAAAAAGCAGAGTTACCGAAGAGTCCCGGTATGAAATACAGGCACTATTCTCCCCGGGCGCGCGTTATTATCGTGTCGAACCCTCGCGAGATCGGTTCGCTGGCGAACGCAGCGTTTATCGGGATGGAGGCAATTCCTGAGGTCAAAAAATTTCGGTTCCATCGCATCTGCGCGGACGTCGAGAACTACGCACATGAACTCTTCGATTTTTTTCGTCGCTGCGACGATGCGGGTGTATCAGTCATCTACTGCCAATCCGTCGAGACAATCGGGCTGGGGCTTGCGTTAATGGATAGGCTGAAACGAGCGTCGCACTAACACAACACACAACCAATGCCATTCGAACTTACTTCTGAGTACAAGCCGGAAGGCGACCAGCCCGAGGCAATTCGCCAGTTAATCGAAGGAGTGCGTCGAGGTGAGAAATTCCAAACACTTCTCGGCGTTACGGGGAGCGGGAAAACCTTCACCATTTCGAACGTTATCAACCAGATCAACAAGCCCGTGTTGATCATGTCCCACAACAAGACGCTTGCGGCGCAGCTGTATGCGGAGTTCAAGAGCTTCTTTCCGAAAGACCATGTCGAGTTCTTCATCAGCTATTATGACTACTACCAGCCGGAAGCTTATGTCCCGACGACCGATACATACATTCAAAAAGATTCATCGGTGAACGACGAGATCGACCGCCTGCGGCTGCGGGCAACGAGCGCCCTGTTGAGCGGAGAACCGAACGTCATCGTGGTGGCGTCGGTCAGCTGCATTTACGGCATCGGTGCGCCGGATGAATGGATGGAGTTGATGGTTGTCGTTAAAAAGGGAGATCACATCGAACGGAATGTTCTGTTGAGAAAGCTGCTCGACATTTATTATGCAAGGAACGATTACGAGTTCTCGCGCGGCACCTTCCGCGTGAGAGGAGACGTTGTCGAAGTAATTCCGGCGTACGAAAACGAAGAAGCAATCCGGATAGAATTTTTCGGCGACGAGATCGAGAAGATTTCATGCATCGATAAAACGGACGGTTCGATCATCGGGGAGATGGACTATGATGTTATCTATCCGGCCAAGCAATTCGTCACGACCCGTGAATCGCTGGAGCGCGGGATCAAGGCTATCGAATTGGAGATGCATGAATGCCTGGAAGAGATGCGGTCGCAGAATCTCCTGTTGGAGGCACAGCGATTGGAACAGCGAACGCGATTTGATATTGAGATGATGCGCGAGGTCGGCTACTGCAGCGGCATAGAGAATTATTCGCGCCATCTTGCCGGACGGCCGCCGGGTTCGCGTCCATACTGCCTCTTTGATTATTTTCCCAAAGATTTCCTGTTGGTGATCGACGAATCCCACGTCACCGTTCCGCAGATTGGAGGAATGTATTTCGGCGACCGGTCGCGCAAAGAGACGCTCGTGAAGTACGGCTTCCGTCTTCCCTCGGCGCTCGATAACCGTCCCCTGAAGTTTGATGAATGGGAACAGATGGTGAATCAGGTGATCTTTGTCAGCGCGACGCCCGGCCCGTACGAAATGGAAAAATGCAAAGGCGCCTTTGTTGAACAGGTAATCCGCCCGACTGGACTCGTTGACCCCGAGGTTGAAATCCGTCCCGTAAAGAACCAGATAGACGACCTCACCGGCGAAATCCGAAAACGGGCTGCTGCGAAAGAAAGGATTCTGGTGACGACTCTCACGAAACGGATGGCCGAGGATCTTACAGAGTATCTCGCGGACATCGGCATCCGGGTGCAGTACATCCATTCGGAGATCGATGCGCTTCAACGTGTCGAGATCCTGCGGAATCTCCGCCTTGGGAATTTTGACGTGCTCATCGGCGTCAATTTGCTCCGCGAGGGGCTGGACCTCCCCGAAGTCTCGATGGTGGCAATTCTGGACGCGGACAAGGAGGGGTTCCTGCGTTCGGAACGTTCGCTTATTCAGACTGCCGGACGAACGGCGCGTAATGTCAACGGGAAAGTGGTGATGTATGCCGACAAGATCACCGATTCTATGCGGCGGATGATCAGTGAAACAGAACGGCGCCGCAAAAAACAAATCAGTTTCAACACGGAACACAATATCACGCCGAAAACGATCTACAAAACGTACGATGAAGTCATGGCAGCGACAGCGGTCGCCGATGTTAAATCGGCCCGCGACGTCCGGAGAGAACGTGAAGCGCTTCCGCTTGTTTCCGACTCGATCGTGCGGTATCTGACGCCCGAGCAGAAGGCGGACCTGCTTGAGGAGCTGAACAAAGAGATGACAAAAGCATCGCATGATTTAGAGTTTGAGCGCGCCGCTCAGTTGCGCGATGAAATCCGGCGTTTAACGGAGGAAAAAAGAAAGTAGGGGAACATGGGGGGATTATCGCTGTCTACCGTGCTGCGCGCTGTTGCAGCACCCGCAAGAGATTTTATTTTCCCGCCGCTTTGCTTCTCGTGCAGCGCCCGTTTGACGGATACTGAATCGCGTTTATGCGACTCATGCTGGCAGTCAATAGAGCACGTTCATGCCGACGATGAGACCGTTCGGATACTGCGAGAGCGATTTTCCGCCGAAGGGTTTATCGATGAATTCTATTCGTGCTATTATTTTGAAGAGAGCGGTGTGTTTCAACACCTTGTTCACTCGTTGAAATACAACGCCATGACTCTCTTTGGAATTGAACTCGGCAGGCGTATCGGAGTGATGTTGAAAGAGAATATCGACGTTCAGTCAATCGATGGAATCGTTCCCATCCCGCTTCACAAGCTGAAACAGAGGGAACGCGGCTACAACCAAAGTGAATTCATTTGCGAGGGAATCTCCGCCGTCATACGGCGGCCGGTTGTTTCCACTCTTGTCAAACGGTCAAAAAACACCGTCTCGCAAACGCACTTAACCGCTGACGAACGCAAGAACAATGTGGGAGACGCGTTCGACATTCAACCTCAAAAGAGGGACACGCTAAAGGAGAAAACTTTTCTTGTTGTTGACGACGTCATCACGACAGGTTCGACAATTCAGTCCCTTGCGAAACTGTTGAAGGATGCCGGCGCCGCGAAAGTAATAGCCGCTTCTGCCGCGCTGGCAAAACTGCATAATAACAAATCCAAATAGTAATAGTCGGATTTCTCTGATTTTTTGCTGAAAATGAGCTTCTTGGTGGTGGGCTATTTTGATTCTGAAAAGATCAATCACGGGTGTTTATCCTTCGATGCGCTCGCCCCGCTCTAGCGGGACTCGCTTACCCAGGATGAACATGGCTTGTTCACCCTGAGCACTCCCGTTCCGCTGAAGCGGAACGGGAGTGTCGAAGGGCGTTGCCATACAAAGTAACCCATTGTCAACTCCTTGATTTATTAGCGTATTAAAGCATATATTTAATACAATGAATTATTCTCGCTCAATAGCGCTCGGAATTATGTTGTTTTTTTCCGCCTGCAGCGATGCGCCAAGAGATAATCCTTTGGACCCTCTTTCGCCCCGGTATCAAAGCAATGCTATGGTGAGTGGGACAGTGTATGTGTTGGTTCAGAATACACCGGTCATTCAGGCTCGGGTAACATGTCTTCAAAACGGCCTTTCAGTTCTCGCGGATTCCAACGGCTATTACCAGTTTAGCAAGCTTGATGCCGGTTCGCTGACGTTCGTCTGTTCAAAAGAGGGCTTTGTCTCCGATACTCAAAAGATCGTTCTTCAGGCCGGAACTCCTCAGCAGATTTCCTTCGGCTTGAACGGATATCCGTTTGTCGTATCGCAGAACATTCTGACAAGAAAAATAGACCAATACTACCCGAGCCCTCAGTATTTTGTCGATGTGTCTGCCAGCGTTTCCGACCCGAACGGGATCCAGGACATCGATTCCGTCTGGTTCGTTGTTGACTCGATACAGTATCCGATGGTGTATTCCCTTGCTACGAACATGTTTCAGGCTGAGATTTACAAATACAGTTTTCCGACGAACACGATTCAATGGCTTGTAGGTCAGCCGCTGACAATTGTGTCGATGAGCCGCTCCAACGCCCGCAGCATCGGGGTTCCGTTCTACGTCACCCGCATTATCGAAGAGGAGGCGACGCCGATATATCCATCATCGCTCAACAATGACACGACGGGATCGACACCGCTCTTTAAATGGACTCCCCCCGACGTTACATTTAATTACTCCTACACTTTGGTCGTTTCACATGTATATTCTGGGACAGAGGAAATCGTTTGGACAGACGCCGGGATTGATTTTAGTAAAGAGGAACAACAGTTTCCGAGCAACAACAGTACACAACCTCTCCCACCCGGAAATTACGTCTGGACAATTTCCGTGGTCGATCAGTTCGGCAATTACAGCCGTTCAAAAGAATCAGCATTTGTGGTGAATTAGCCGTGGCCGAAGAAAAGAAAACAAGTTTTGAAGCGCTGTACGAAATCACGAAAAGCATCAATGCAATTCTTGAGCCAGTAGTTCTTCTTGAGAAAATTCTCGAGAGGGCGATGGCTCATTTGAATGCTGAACGGGGTTCTGTCCTTCTGGTAGATGGAACGAAGGAGCGCGGCTTTTCTGTTGTTGCGGCGAAAAATTTCGGATCGGAGCATTCTACCGATCAATTTGCCGCTTCGTCATCGGTCATTCAGCAAGTCCTTTCGGCAGGCAGCCCCGTGCTTACCTTCGACGCCTTGAGCGATGAACGGTTCGAATCGTCGACAAGCATCGCTGCGCAAAAAATCCTCTCGATCATCTGCATCCCGCTCCGGTCGCACGACAGGGTATCGGGAGTAATCTATCTTGACAGCAGCGTTTCGCGGAAAGCGTTTACGGAAGAATCGCTGAAGTTTCTCACCGTGTTCGGGCATCTTGCCGCTATTGCCATCGAGAACGCGCAACGATACTCGTCGCTTCGTGCCGAGAACGAACGGCTCCGAAGTGAGATCGATTCTTCCCGGCTTTTCACAACGATGGTCGGAAAGAGCGCTGCGTGGAACCGCGTACTCGCGATTACCAAGCGCGTTCTCGACGTCGACGTTGCCGTTCTTATCACCGGAGAAAGCGGGACCGGAAAAGAACTTGTTGCCCGCGCCGTGCATGACGACGGATTGCGCCGGGGAAAGCCGTTTGTGACTGTGAACTGTTCCGCGATTCCCGAGCAGCTCATTGAGAGCGAATTGTTCGGGTACGTGAAAGGGGCGTTCACGGGCGCTTCGTCAGATAAGAAGGGCTTGGTCGAGGTAGCAGAAGAGGGGACGCTGTTTCTTGACGAGGTTGCCGACCTTCCGGTTCAGCTGCAGCCGAAGATTCTGCGCTTGCTACAGGAAAAAGAATATCGACGAGTCGGCGATACAAAAAACCGAACGGCGGACATCCGCATTATTGCCGCGACCAATCGCGACATGCTCGAGGAAGTGAAAACAGGGCGGCTGCGGGAAGACCTCTATTTTCGTTTGAATGTTGTGCAAATACATCTCCCTCCTTTGCGCGAAAGGAAGGAAGACATTCCTCTGTTGGCTTCATATTTTGTCCGCCGCGCAGCGGAAACATATAAGCGTCCCGTCGAAAGCATTCATCCCGATGCAATGCAAATCCTTCTGGCGAATCAATGGTCGGGAAATGTGCGGGAATTCCAGAATGTCATCGAGCGCGCCGTGGTTCTTTGCAACGGCAGTCAGCTGACCAAAGAAGATTTTATGTTTGATGCCGCGGACCGGGGCGTTATCACACGAAGTGCGTCCACCCTGGCTGAGTTTGAGCGCCAAATTATCGAGGGAACGCTTGCAGAAATGGGGGGAAACAGAACGCGCACAGCCGAAAAACTGGGGGTGTCGATTCGCTGGCTGCAGTACCGCATCAAAGAATGGAGCGGTGAATAAATGCCGTTCACGATCGAGGCCACGATAAACGAAAGCAGTACGACGCGTGTTTTCCGCGCATTTGATGAAACACTTCACAGGCGTGTGCTGCTGAAAGTTCTTCACCGGCATCTCGCACACGACGAGCAGCTTCGGCAGCGGTTTGTCCGCGAGGCACAGGCATGCGCTGCCCTCCGGTCGGAATATATCGTGCAGGTGTACCGACCTCACTGAAGTAGAAGGCGCACCTGCGATCGTTATGGAATATGTTGACGGCACGTCGCTGAAAGAACTGATCGCTGACGAGTCGCAGCGTTCATTCGCGCTTGCGTCGAAGGTGGCACTTCATGTCCTTCGCGGTTTGAGTGTGGCTCATGGCCAACAGATCATCCACCGCGACATCAAACCGGGGAATATCATGGTTGCTGTGGACGGCACGATCAAACTGAGCGATTTCGGCCTTGCCCGCATTGCTCTTCCGTCCACCATGACGACGGAAGGAATGCTTGTTGGCACTCCCGCCTACATCGCACCTGAGCAAATACTCGGCGAACAGCCGGATGCCCGCGCGGATCTGTTTTCGCTCGGTGCAACGGTAATTGAATCCCTGAGCGGAGAGCGTTTATTCGAGGGAGCGACGTACGCAGAGTGTTTGAACAAGGTCAGCTCATTCAGAGCCGAAATGCTCGATCGGTTTATTCCAATGTCATCGGCGGAATTTGTAGAATTTGTCAAACGTCTCATGCACCCCGACAAACGCCTGCGATTTGGTTCAGCTGACGAGGCATTGGCCGCTCTGCACGGTGAACGTCCGGCTTCTTCCGTTATTTCGCCGAATTCCTTCAGAGCGAAATGGATTCGCCCATCCAGTATCGTCGCCGCAGTAGTGATTGCAGCAGCTGCTATTTACGGCGTCAATTCGTTTGCTCACCGGTTGCCGCCGCAGCGAATGTCTCCGGCTGCAGATGATAGTATCGGTTTATCAAGAGTGGATACGGCAAAGAAGCCTGCCGTGACGGCGCAGCCGATACTTACGCTTTCGGAGGAATCGGCCATGCCGCGGAAAGAAGCGGCATCGAAAGCGAAGCAGGCGGCCCAGCCGGTGTTGAATGAAAGAAAGAGTTCAGCTGATTCCGGTTCGGTGACAATAACCAGCACACCCTGGGCGAAAGTGTATTTGGACAATGCGCTGATCGGCGAGACTCCGCTGGCGGCACCCATTGTCCTCTCTTCGGGTTCTCACACGATTGTATTTACTCATCCCTCTTTCGAACCCGTCGTTAAGACTGTGTCAATCAGCCGGGATGTACAACTTCGCGTCGATTGCAATTTTCTTGCAAGTGCAGGATTTTTGAATTGTACTGCGAGCCCTTGGGCTGAGATTTATGTCGACGATGTTTACAGGGATACAACTCCTTTAGACAAAGCGGTCGGTACTTTCTGCGGGCAAGCATGACGTACGATTTCATAACCCTGCGTTCAAGGATATCCGGCAGGAGATAACAATTGCCGCGCACGATACGGTACATCTTTCTATATCGTTTTCCCGATGAATACACTTAGGCGTATTGTCCTCTTCATACTTTTTGCCGCAGGGTCGGCTTTCGCTCAGTCGAATTCCATCGATTCAACATTTCACTCGATTGAATCATTGTTTGAATCCGGCTCGTACGTGAACGCGGAGGTAGAAGCTCGCCGTCTCGTCGAAGTGGCCGATATATCTGATTCTGTACGAGTTGTTGCCGAGAAATGGATTGCATTCTCACTCGTCGCACAGGGAAAATCGCCGCTCGCAGGAGATCATTTTGCTCTCCTTCTCAAACTCAATCCCCGATTCGAGCTTGATCCAATCCTCACTTCGCCGAAAATCCTGGCGGTGTTCAACGAAACTAAAGCTCATCTTACCCTTCACGAAAAGCTTGAAGCAGACTCAGTTGCCGTTCTTCCGTTGAGGCAAACAATGGAAATCTCGTTTCGGACAATCGTTTTTCCCGGATGGGAACAGCTTCATACGAACAGAACGGCTGCCGGGTATCTTTTTCTTGGAGGAGGAGTAGCAACGCTTGGAGCCGGGATTGCCTTCGAAGCTCTCAGAAGTTCGGCACGCAGCGAATATCTCTCAGCAACAACTCCGCCGTCGATCGAAGCGAAATATTCGACTTACAACAAATACTACAAAGCAGAGGCATATGCCTTTTCGGCTTTTGCCGTTATCTATATCGCCTCAGAAATTGACGTCTTCGGCCACGCAAACCCCGCTTCACTTTCTTTTGAACCGTCAGGTCCGTCAAATCGCTCGAACGATCTTTCCCTTAGCGTAAAATTTTAGAGCAAAGCAGAAACCCACCGCCTGTGGCGGCGGTTATGTTCGGTTTTCCGGTCGAGTCCCGCTTTCAGGTGGGACGAAGAACCGGAATCCAGTTCCGTTGATTGACTCTGGATTCCGCGTCAAGCGCGGAATGACTTGCTTTTTCTTTTCAAAAGCCACCATCTTTGATGGTGGTCGTTTACAGCGCAATCGGTGCGCGTGCTGCGCAAAATTTGCGCGCCCGGACTTCCAAAACCCCCCTTATCGACTCAAAAACGAGGAAAAATCACTGGCATTGGAATTGCAGTTTTTGAGATACGTCAGATTGTTACGTCTTCTTCACGTATTCAGGAGAACAAATTCAGCTTTTCACGATCATTGCTATACACTGATAGGAGCATTTATGTTCAAACGCTACTTTTTTCTCGCAAGTGTGACGCTTTTTGTGGCAGTAGCTTTCATTCAATCAGCAGCTTCGCAAACCCCTCCAGTTCCAATCCACTTTGACTCTCAGCCCCCGCTAACCGGTGAGGTTGGAGTCCCCTATGTCTACACGGTCCATCTTGCCGGGGTTGATTCAGCGCAAGCTGTTATTAGCTACGGTGTGGATCCCTTGGATCCCCCCGGCTTTAGCGTTGATTCTGCGTCGGGTGTTGTAAAGTGGACTCCCGAGGCGAGAGGCTGGCATTCTCTTTCGTTGGTAGCAGTTGTGCGCTACAGATATCATGCACTGGCGTTGCTTGCTGAACAGCACTTTCTGGTGGCTGTCGCCGGAGGCAATGGTGTCGTCGAAGGAAAAGTCGCAGATACATTGAACGTCGGAATTCCGAATGTAATTGTCGAGGCGCTTCAGGTGCAAGGAGTGAGTCCCAGCTTGATAGACGGCGGCTCTTATGCGTATGCGGCAAGAACAGACAGCAACGGCAACTATCGCATATCCAGAATCGATCCGGGTACCTACAAGCTGCACGCAATTTCCCCTTCGCTTCAATATGCGAGCCAGTGGTACGATGGGAAAGCAACTGCCGCTACTGCCGACAAAATCACTGTTGCTGACAGCGCGGCGAAGGGCATTACGCTTGTAAACTTTAAACTTGAGGGGGGTGTGGCCGTAATGCCGAAAGTTGCCGTTTCAGGCATCGTTACTGACTCGGCTCTTAATCCTGTCAAAACTGCACACGTATTTTTTGTTCGAGCCGGCTTCGCTCTCAACAGTAATATTACCATCGATGACTTCCGGCAGTACTTCGATATGAATGCTTCGGGCGGCGGCTTCCAGCTCGAAGGAAATTCAGTGAATGTCTTTCAGGCCAAAGTCGATACTACCACCGGACGCTATTCTCTTCTGATCCCGACCGGGTCGTACATTGCATTTGCAGGAGCCCCGGGCTATGGGACAGTATTTTATCCAGGACAGTCTGACATCCTATCAGCGACCATCCTGGTACTGCAACAGGACAGCGCGGGCATTAACTTTATGCTTCCGAAATTCCCTTCGGTCGCTCTTGGTACGATTGAAGGAAGTGTGCTTGATTCGGCGCTCGATGTGGGAGTTCCTTCACGGATAATTGCTGCGAGAGACCGTTGGACGACCGTAGATAAATTCGGAGAGCCGAGTTCATACGTTGTCGACACGGATTCTCTCGGCAACTTCACAGTCGGCAACCTGTTGCCCGGATCATATTTTGTATTTGCCGTCCCCCTTGGGAGCTACGCTCCTGCATTCTATTCCACCGACACGGTCACGACACGGTGGAAGAGCGCAACCAAGGTTGTCATCAACGGAAACAGTGTCAGCGGCATCGATATCTACGTGCAGGAAATTCCTGTTTCGGCGGAAGGGTACGCCGATATTTCCGGCAGCCTGAGTTTAACGTCGGGGACGGCTTCTACGATGGCCGGCGCGATTATCTACGCAAAGAGGGGTAATGTGGTCGCAGGATTTGCTATCACCGATGTTAAGGGGAATTATAGCATCGACGGGCTCGCTCCCGGAGCGTACTCTCTTTTTGTAGACCGGCTTGGATATAACGCTGGACCGAACCCCATTCCGAGCGACCTGCCGGCGGGTGCCGGTACTGTCTCATATGATGCATCGGGAAACCCTGTGAATGCAAACGTGTCTTTGTCGATCAGCTCGGTGGTAACAGCGGTCGTGAGTGCTCCAGCGCTTCAGCCGACGCAGTTCTCTCTCGGTCAAAATTATCCGAATCCGTTCAACCCGTCGACGACGATTCGCTATACGCTTCCTGTTTCGGGCAGGGTTGCGATGCGCGTCTATAATATCCTTGGCCAGGCTGTAGCGACCTTGGTCGACGGAAATCAGAATGCGGGAACGTATGAAGTTTCATTCAATGCTTCGGCGCTTTCCAGCGGAGTGTATTTCTACCGAATTGAAAGCGGCTCCTTCGCGGCAGTGAAGAAGATGATGTTGTTGAAATAAGTATCGGTGAGCATCCAAGAAAAAATAAGCAACCGCTAAGCAGTTTCAAATTCCAGGAAACGTCAAATACATCTTCCTTTTATGAACGGAGAAATCTGTGATGCGGACAACGTGATCAATATATAGGGAAGTATCTGAATGGAGAATACTTATGACACGCATACTGAGGTTACTGTTTTTGTGCACATCAGTCGCAGTAAATATGAATTCATTGCAAGCACAATGGGTACAAACCAACGGACCCTACGGGGGTGCTATTACTTGTTTTGCTGTGGATAGTACAACCATCTTCGCCGGGACTTATAGCGGCGGCGTTTTTCTATCAACGAACAACGGTCAAAGTTGGACTGCGGCGAAAGCCGGATTCATAAACACCAACACTATGGCCCTTGCTACGGACGGTACGAATCTGTTTGCAGGAACTCAAGGAGCCTATGGTGGCGGTTTTTTTATTTCGACAGACAACGGCACTAGTTGGAGTGCAAGAGGCTTGGCGCCATTGGGCGTTACCGCCCTTGCTCTAAAAGGAACGAATCTCTTTGCAGGTTCGAATGGACTTTTTCTTTCTACCAACAATGGCGCAAGTTGGAGTACGGTTCTGACGAGATACTAACATTACCGCTCTTGCTGTGGATAGCGCGAATCTTTTTGTCGGTGCCGGCGATAACGGCGTTTATCGTTCCACAGACAACGGCACGAGCTGGACTTCGATCGATTCAGGGTTAACAGGAAATATTGTCACCGCTCTGGCCGTATCCCCCGCCTCCGGCGGGGCAAGCTCCACGAATCTCTTCGCTGGAACACTGCTGCCTGTTCCTGTCCCGGTCGGCCAGATACCGGCACAACCGTATACCGGCGTTTATCTCTCGACGAACAATGGTGAAAGTTGGGCTGCAGTAGATTCCGGATTGCGACATACAATAGTTCATGTTCTTGCTGTCAAAGACTCGAATATCTTTGCAGGGACTTCCAGGGGCGTTTTTCTCTCTACCAACAACGGCACAAGTTGGACTCAAATGAACTCTGGCTTGACAGACACGAGCATTAATACCCTTGCAGTGAAAGGCACAACTCTGTTTGCTGGAACCGCCAGCGGCATTTTTCTCTCAACGAACAACGGCGCAAGTTGGACTCCGGCCAGCACCGGAGTGACGAACACATCTATCGCGGCTCTTGGCGTGTTCGGTTCGAATCTCATCGCCGGGGATAACGGCATACAACTCTCTACCAACTACGGCGATAGCTGGATGACGGTCGATTCAGCAGTGCCGGCAAATTCGTATGTCTCTTCTTTTGTCGAGTCAGGTGAGAATCTTATCGCTGGCATGAGCTTTGTCCCTGGCATCCTTCGTTCAACGAACAACGGCACGAGCTGGACTTGGTTGGATTCAGGAGTGATAAATCTTTACATCGCTTGTCTTGCCGTATCCCCCGCCTCCGGCGGGGCGAGCTCCACGAATCTCTTCGCTGGAGACGGACAAAGCGGTAATGGTGTTTTTCTTTCGACCAACAACGGCACGAGTTGGACTGTCGTCGATTCAGGTTTGACAAATATGTGTATTTTTTCACTTGCGGTGTCCCCGAACGCAGCGGGCGGAGCGAATATCTTCGCAGGTACCCAAAACGGTGGTGTTTTTCTCTCAACAAACAACGGCAAGAGCTGGACTTTACCGAGTATGGTTTTGACTGACGAAACAGTCTATGCTCTTGGGGTGGAAGGCACAAATCTATTTGCTGCAACCGGAGACGGTGTTTTTCTCTCCACAGATAACGGCACAAGCTGGGCTGCTACCGGTTTAACGAACGATTTTGTTTCGGCTCTTGCCATCTCGGGCACGAATATCTTCGCAGGGACTATTTATACGGGCGTATCAAATGGGGGTATTTTCCTTTCTACGGACAATGGCACAAGTTGGAGTGCAGTCAACACGGGCTTGACGAACACTAACATTAGTTCGCTTGCTGTGAGTGAAACAGATCTTTATGCGGGGACTAATGGTAGTGGTACCTGGAGGCGGCCGTTGTCGGATATGATTACTGCTGTAAAGGAGAGCAAGAGCGAGATACCAACGACGTTTTCGCTTTCACAGAACTATCCAAATCCATTTAATCCCAACACGACAATCTCCTTCGCTCTTCCATCCCGGTCATTCGTATCATTAAAAGTTTTTGACATCTTGGGAAGAGAAGTATCAACAATTGTCTCCGGAGAATTGCAGGGGGGAACATACAATCGGCAATGGAATGCGGCGAACATGTCGAGCGGCGTTTATTTCTATCGGATTGAAAGCGGCTCATTTACGGCCGTTAAGAAAATGATGCTGTTGAAATAGTACGATGAACATCCAAAGGAAAATAAATAACCAGTATTGATTAAACCTTCCAGAGTCGCGCGGCGTCGAATTATTATGCCGCTTGACTGGTTGGAAGGAAACGACAATCAGGCCGGGACAAACTACCGAAGTAAATTTAATTAAGCCGGGAGAGTTTATGGCTCGAAAAAAGGACTTGCTGATTATATCTTTTATTTCGGGGATGGTTTTTTATATGCTTGGATGTACAAACACAACCCAGCCGATACAGCCGATTGCTGGAACGGCTCAGGCACCGGACGTGCAAAGCTCGGTTGCCGGTTCAATTATCGACGACGAGATTATGGCTTCACAAATTTCCGGTGTTCCCGTCGATAGCAGCGACGGGGTGTTTGATATCGGGTGGAATCCATTCGTTGGACCGATAGCTCAAGACTCGGTAAGGCTCGGAGATGCGTCGGTGGTGGTTTTTGACACTCTTGCGACTGTGTCCGGACCGCGATCATCGCATGCAGGAGAAGACATCGGCTCGGTCTCTCTGAATTATGCCGGCAACAGCCTGGAGTTCAGAAAAATTCAGCATTTTTATGGCGGGACGTTCTACTCTCTCTTCCCTCATTTGTTCGGCAACGCTAGCCCTGGACTAACATTTTTACCCAATACGAGTTATGAATTTGACGTTACCGGATCATCGTCGTTCTCCGCGGCAAAGGTTTCTATCACTTCGCCGACGGCTCTCATCAATATTACGAGTTATGCAAACGGCCAGCAGGTAAATGCAGACAGCGGCCTTGCGGTCGCGTGGTCTGGGGGAAACCCTGTTGCTGGCGTTCTCATCCGTATTATACCGATGATCATATTCGGTCCGGATGGATTTGCCCAATATGGTACAGGATTGAGGGTGAGAGACGGTGGTATCCCGCCTGGAATTCATTATGGAGGTCCGGAAAGGCCGATCCAGATTGACACGGGGTACACGCTGCTTTTGGCAAGCAATTCTGGAAAAGCTCTGATTCCGGCAGCGGTGATCCAGGAGCTTCTTTACGCTACATCAACAGTTTCCGTTTCAGTCTCGGAATTCAGCACTGTGGAGTTCAACCAGGAAAGCCGGAAGTACCTTATTGTTATGCGCGACGGAGACCGTCGAATGATAGCTATCGAGTAGTCTGGCTGCCGTTTGACGTGCGTTGAGAGTCATTTTCGTTTTGAAAGCGGTTCGTTCGTTGCTGTTGAGAAGAGGTTGTAGGAGGACGTGATGGTCCGGCAATGGAGAACCTGC
>CAWJKX010000137.1:0-28764 GCA_963843065.1 uncultured Bacteroidota bacterium | reverse complement strand
GCTTTCACCGCTTCTTCCTGGTTTACCATCCGCTCATGAATCTTGTCTTCGAGATGGAGCAGTTTCGTACGTTCACTTTCCAGCATTCGCGTTACAGGAATGCCGGTCCACTTGGAGACAATCTCCGCAATATCTTCCGCATCCACCTCCTCTTTCAACATCTTGTGATCTTTTTGGGCTTCGGCAAGCTTTGCCGTGGCGGCTTTAATTTTCTTGTCAAGGTTGGTAAGCACGCCGTACCGCAGCTCCGCAACTTTTCCCAAATCCCCTTCACGCTCTTTTTTATCGGCTTCGGATACGAACACGCTCAATTTCTGCCTTCATCGAGCGGATCGACTGGATTAGCTCTTTTTCGACCTGCCAGTGTGCCCTCAGTTCGTTTCGCTTCTGGTTCAATTCCGCAAGGTCATGTTTGATTTGATCTAAGTGGCTTGTAATTGCGGCCTTGTCCGACTCGTCTGCATATTCTGCGGTAAGTTCCCGCTTCACCGCTTCTGTTTCGATTTCAAGTTGTTTCACTTTCCGCTCGACAACATCCAACTCTTCCGGCATGGAATCGATTTCAATGCGAAGTTTAGCAGCCGCTTCATCAATAAGGTCGATTGCTTTGTCGGGCAAAAATCTATCCGAGATATACCGATAGCTCAACTGCGCAGCAGCAACAATTGCGGCGTCGGTAATGCGGACGCCGTGATGCACTTCGTAGCGGTCGTTGAGCCCGCGAAGGATTGAGATCGTGTCCTCAACATTCGGCTCATCTATTAAGATCGGCTGGAACCGGCGCTCAAGAGCCGGGTCTTTCTCAATATACTTGCGGTATTCATCCAGCGTCGTCGCACCAATCGCTCGCAGGTCGCCGCGCGCGAGGGCGGGCTTCAGCATGTTTGAAGCATCGACGGCCCCCTGTGCAGCTCCGGCTCCGACAAGTGTATGAAGCTCGTCGATGAAAAGAATAATGCTGCCGTGCGAGTCTTCGACTTCCTTTAATACGGCTTTCATTCTCTCCTCAAATTGCCCGCGGAAACTTGCTCCTGCAATCATCGCCGCCATATCCAACGCGACAATGCGTTTCGTCTTGAGATTTTCCGGCACATCCCCCTGTATGATGCGATGGGCCAACCCTTCAGCTATGGCCGTTTTTCCGACGCCAGGTTCTCCGATAAGAACTGGATTGTTTTTCGTTCTCCTGGATAACACCTGAAGCACTCGCCGGATTTCTTCTTCGCGGCCGATGACTGGGTCGAGTTTTCCTTTTCGCGCAAGCTCGTTCAAATCGCGACCGAATTTTTCGAGGGGTTGAAATTTATCTTCCGGGTTCTGGTCCGTCACACGCTGCGAGCCGCGGACATCTTTTAATGCCTTGAGCACACTCTCCTTCGTGACGCCCTGATCGATCAGCAGCTTTGTTGCGGCGTTTTGTTTCTGGTCGAGCAATGCGAGGAGCAGGTGCTCCGTGCTGACAAACTCGTCTTTAAGGTTCTCCGCTTCCTTCTGCGCTAGATCAAAAATTCTTTGAAGCTCTCCGGAGATATGCTGTTGACTTGTCCCCTGAATCTTCGGAAGCTTCTCTACAATCTCATTGACCTTGATTTTAACGTAGTTGACGTTCGTGCCAAGCTTCTGAAGAATCGGGATAACGATTCCTTGCGAGTCCTGAATGAGTGCGGCGAGCAAATGTTCGGGCTCAATCGATTGATTGCCGTAGCTCGACGCGATTTCCTGAGCGTTCTGAACCGCTTCCTGAGATTTTATCGTAAATTTATTGAAGTTCATTTGATAGTCCGTGGTTCTGATTTCGTGGTGGTTAGTCCTTAGTCCTTAGCTCTGGGTCCTTGGTTCCGAGTCTCATGTCCGGTTCCAGTTTTTTTAATTCGATTTATGCATCAAATACTGACTTCTGCTTGCCGGCAAGCTCACTTATCCTCGCCGCTTTCCTGTTCTTTCATTTTCTTTCCGGCTTTTTTTTCTATTACAATCTCTATTGCCTCTTGTTTGTCTTTCGGCTGGAAATCATGATATACCGTCAACGAGGCGAAGTTGCCCCAACCCTTTCGGTTTTATTACAATCACGATGAGCCCCACCATCAATAACAACCCAACACCCACTCAAAATTAATATCGAAATCACATCTTGAGTCACACCGGATAAGACCCTTTTTCAAATGCAATGATTAAAAATAATGACCACAAAAAACAAAAGGCGAGGACATCCTCGCCTTCCGTTAATCTGCGCAATCTACCATCAGCGCTAAATCTGCGTAATCCGAGTAATCACATTACTTGTCGTCCACTACTTCGAAGTCGGCATTCTCCACTTTTTTATCATCCTTCTTCTCGGATGAAGCCTGCTGACCCGGATCGGGACCCTGTTGCTGACCCGCCTGGGCGCCCGGTTGAGGCCCGGTTTGTTTCGCCGCCTCGTACATCTTTGTGGAAGCTTCATTCCAGATAGCATTGAGCGCTTCCATCTTGGCTTTGATATCGGCCGCATTATTCGCTTTGATCGCTTCTTCAAGGGCTGTTGCCGCCGACTCGAGTTTCAATTTTGTCTCGGCATCCATCTTCTCGCCAAGGTCTTTAACCTGTTTTCGCGTAGAGAAGACAAGATTGTCGGCTTGATTTTTCAGCTCGATCTCCTCTTTGCGCTTGGCGTCTTCCGCCGAATGAGCCTGCGCATCTTTTTTCATTTTTTCGACTTCTTCCTTGCTCAATCCGGAAGATGATGTGATGCGGATGCTTTGCTCCTTGTTCGTCGCCTTGTCTTTCGCAAGAACGTGCAGCATTCCGTTCGCGTCGATATCGAACGTGACCTCTACCTGGGGCACGCCCCGCGGTGCCGGCGGAATTCCATCGAGATGGAATCTTCCCAGCGTGCGGTTGTCGCTCGCTAACGGGCGCTCGCCCTGGAGGATGTGGATCTCGACCGAGGTTTGACTATCTGACGCCGTGCTGAAAACTTCGCTTTTGCGGGTCGGAATCGTTGTGTTTGCATCGATCAACTTCGTCATTACGCTGCCAAGTGTTTCAATGCCGAGTGAGAGGGGTGTAATGTCGAGCAACAGCACGTCGGTAACGTCTCCGGAAAGCACGCCTCCCTGAATTGCCGCACCGACAGCAACAACTTCGTCCGGGTTCACTCCCTTATGTCCCTCTTTCCCAAAAATATCTTTCACCAGCTGCTGCACACGCGGGACACGCGTCATGCCGCCGACAAGAATGATCTCGTCGATCTGACTCGGCTGCAGGTTCGCATCCTTCAAAGCTCTTTCTACCGGCGGAATACATTTCTTGATCAAATCATCGACAAGCTGCTCGAACTTTGCACGGGTGAGATTCAAATTCAAATGCTTCGGACCTTCCGCAGTTGCTGTAACAAACGGCAGATTGATTTCCGTCTGGTTCAGTTGTGAGAGTTCCATTTTTGCTTTTTCGGCAGCTTCGCGCAGACGCTGGAGCGCCATCGGATCCTTGCGGAGGTCGATGCTGTCGGTCTTCTTGAACTCGTCGGCAATATAATCGACCAAGCGTTGGTCGAAGTTATCTCCTCCGAGATGTGTATCACCGTTCGTCGACTTCACTTCAAAAACCCCGTCGCCGAGTTCCAGTACCGATATATCAAATGTTCCGCCGCCGAGGTCGAAGACCGCTACTTTGGAATCTTTATGCTTCTTGTCTAACCCGTACGCCAACGCCGCAGCAGTCGGCTCATTGATGATACGCCGGACATTCAACCCGGCGATCTCGCCTGCTTCCTTTGTCGCCTGACGCTGCGCATCGTTGAAGTAGGCCGGAACCGTAATGACCGCTTCAGTTACTTTCTGACCCAAGTAGTCTTCCGCCGTTTGCTTCATTTTCTGGAGAATCATCGCAGAAATTTCCGGCGGTGAATACACTCGATCTCCAATCTGAACGCGGGCGGTGTTGCTTTCCCCCGTGACAACTTTGTACGGAATCAACTTCATCTCTTCGTTCACTTCGCTCATGAACCTTCCCATGAAGCGCTTAATCGAGAAAACCGTGTTTTGAGAGTTGGTCACCGCTTGCCGTTTTGCAGGCTGGCCGACCAAACGCTCGCCATTCTTTGCAAAAGCAACAACGGATGGAGTTGTTCGCATTCCTTCAGAGTTCGCGATGACAACGGGATCGTTGCCTTCCATGACTGCGACAACCGAATTTGTTGTTCCCAGATCGATGCCGATTATTTTTCCTGCCATAATAAATTCTCCTTTGAAAAAAAAATTGAAATTTTCGAAATGAAAATTTGTTGATAGATAATATATTTGCTGGAATATATCGCAACCATTGTGCCAAGCCAATGCCCTATTTTCGAGCCAATTTCGACAGTTTGTAAAACAACTAGGTAAATTCAAATTGTCATAATGGCAGAGATTTGGCCGATTATTACTGCCAAAAGCATGATGAGTTGTCAACTTGGCGGAAAATGGAAATCAAATCATTTCTTGACTTTCCGCTCAACAATTCGTTACCTTGAGGCAAATTTTTTTCAGCGCCAAATCACTTTGCGAACCGCCGAATGAAAAAGCAGTATCTCCTGGCTCTGCTTCTTCTTTGCGAGGTTGTTTTATTGGAAGGGAAATTACAGGCCTCGGACCCGAAGGCTGCTGGCTTGGATGCGATGAAGTCAATCACGCCGGAACGGCTTCACGCCCAGTTGTCTCTCATCGCATCGGATGAGTTCGAAGGACGCGAGACTTCATTTCGGGGACAGAAATTGGCTGCGCTTTACCTTGCGTCCCAATTTGAGCTTATGGGTTTGCAGCCCGCCGGGGAGAGCGGATCGTACTTTCAACATTTTCCCGTTGTTCATATAACCGTGGACTCTAGAAGTTTTGTAACAACGTCTACCTCTGCCGGAAGAAAAGAATGGAGAGAGTTCGGCGAAGACTATATTCCCTATTCTTCCGGAAGTGATACAACGATTTCAGGAGATGTCGAGTTCGTCGGCTATGGAATGAATTCGAGGATACTGCAATACTCTGATTACGATTCGACAAAGAACTACTCCGGAAAAATCGTTCTTGTGCTTCATGGAACTCCTCGAGAAGAAGATTCAACAAGTGTTTTTGCAAATAACAGGGCGGCTGGTTCTGCGATCGCTAAAAGAATTTATGCCCAGAGGTGCGGAGCGGCGGCTGTTCTCGTCGTCGAAGATTTGAAGGGGACGGACGATGAAGGAAGCGTTCGAAGAACGCCAGGACGATTTAGTCCGCGGCTTGATTACGATCCCTCAACGCATCCACATTACTGTACCGATGTTCTCCGTCAGCAAACATATTGCGGACGAGTTGCTGCGCTCATCGGGAAAAAATATTGAAGGCCTGCAGCATGAGATAGATTCAGCCAAAAAACCGGAGCCGTTTACTGTAGAAGGAGCGAAAGTAACACTGACCCTTACAATTCGCCGAGAGAAGGTTCTCTCGGAAAATGTGATAGGGGTTCTTCCCGGCTCCGATTCGCTTTTAAAGAACGAGTATGTCGTGTTCTCGGCTCATCACGACCACCTCGGTAAAAACATAGCGACCGGTGAGATCTATAATGGCGCCGATGACGATGGCTCCGGAACATGTTCTCTCCTTGAAATAGCCCATGCGTTCACGTCGATGAAATCATCACCGCAACGAAGCCTTCTCTTCCTTTCCGTTGCCGGAGAAGAAGAAGGGCTACTGGGTTCGCTGTACTATACAGAACATCCGACTGTTCCGCTGGAGAAAACGATCACAGATTTGAACGCCGATATGATCGGCAGATTCGACCCGGAGCATGAAAGAAGCAACGACACCAATTACGTCTACATCATCGGCTCGGACAAGCTGAGTACTGAATTGGATTCAATCGGAAGAAAAGCAAACGATGAGAGCGTTCAGCTTAATCTCGACTACACCTATGATGATGAAGCGGACCCGCATCAATATTACCGCCGGAGCGATCATTATAATTTTGCGAGGAAGAACATTCCGGTCATCTTCTACTTCGACGGAGAACATGCGGACTATCATCAGCCGACGGATAAAGTCGAAAAGATAAACTTCGGTATTCTTACGAAGCGTGCTCGCTTAATTTTCTACACCGGGCTGGAAACTTGCCACCGACCCGAAGCGCCCGGCCGTCAACAATGGAGAATTCACATCACCCCGTTCCCAAAGCAGATGATAGACGAGCGTGAAATACGGAATTCTCTGCACACACAATTTCTTGGACGAAGAATCTATTCTTTCGACTCTATTGATTCGACAAATACATTTGCCCGAACTCTAAAAGATGATGAATGTCCCAACGGTACACTGATCATCACCGATGAGCAGACCGCGGGCAAGGGACGACAGGGACGCCAATGGCAGTCTCAAAAAGGAAAGAATCTGCTTTTCACGGTGGCAACGCGCCCCCTTTTCCTTCACGATAAAGTCCGGGTACTTCCTTTTGCTGCAGCGTTAGCGACCGCAGACGGCATCGAACAGGAAACAAAGTCAGCGGTTGAATGCAAGTGGCCGAATGATTTATTGATCGACGGCAAGAAAGTCGCGGGTATGTTGATCGAAACAACGACACAGAACAACGCCGTTATGAATGTGATCATCGGCATTGGAATCAACGTGAATCAAACCGAGTTTGGGAACGACATCAAAGAGAAAGCGACGTCGCTGAAGCTTCATGCACATCAGGACGTCAACCGAGTGCGACTGCTCTCGGCAGTATTGGAAGAATTGGAATACCGGTTCGATCAGTTACGCCATTTTTCGCCCCAAATGCTTCTCGACGAATGGAAACAACGCGCAACGATGTTAGGCTCGGAGATCACGCTCGTTGAGCAGCGTACTTCTATAAAGGCGAGGGCAATGGACGTGGCTCCCAACGGAGCTCTTATCATAGAGGAAATCAACGGAACACGACGCGAGGTTTTTGCCGGAGACGTGACGATTGGACAATGAAGAATTAAGAATTAAACATCTGAAAAATGTGCCTAAGCGCCACCGAAGTTTGTTTAATCATTCGACTTTGCTCTTTGGCGAGCCGCAATTTCGTTATCGATGTCTCGAATTAGAAATTTAAAAAGAAACCATATTAACAGAAACAATAAGAACGGAATATTATGATACTTGCAGTCGATATCGGAAACACTCATACGGTATTCGGAATTTACGACAAGAAAAAACTTCTTGGCGATTGGCGCGTGACAAGCTTCGTGACGCGGACCGAGGACGAATTCGGGGCGTTAGTGCGGACTTTTTGCGTTGATGCGGGTATTGCAGTGAAGAAAATTTCTGCGTTTGGAATTTCTTCCGTTGTTCCAAATTTAACCGATGTGATGCAGCGGATGTCGAAGAAATATTTCAAGATCGAACCGATTGTGGTTTCTTCCGCCATTCCTCTCGGAATTAAAGTGCTTGTCGACGACCCCTCATCGGTCGGCGCCGACAGGCTCTGCAATGCTGTCGCCGGATTTGCCAAGTATAAAGGTCCGCTCGTGATTGTCGACTTTGGAACGGCGACGACGTTCGATGTGATTTCAAAGAACGGCGAATATTTGGGGGGTGTTATCGCACCGGGCATTGAAACTTCAGCAGCAGAATTGCATCGGCGGGCGGCTAAATTGCCGAAGATCGACATCCATTTCCCGAAAACGATCATCGGGAAAAATACCGTGAGCAGCATGCAGTCCGGAATTCTCTACGGCGCGCTGGATTCAATGGAGACGATGGTTCGCCGGATATCGAAAGAGATCGATGACTATCCTACGGTCATTGCAACAGGGGGATTTTCGGAGCTGATGATGAATCATACGAAGATCATTAACAAACATGAGCCGACGCTCGTGTTGGAGGGAATTCGGATCATTGTAGAGAGGATGAGTGGAAAAAAGAAATAACAATGCACGATAATACTGCTGGGCTATAAACGGCTCGTTCAATAACGAGCCGTTTGCGTATTGATTAATTCTGCAGGACAGTGCCCCCCGTTTTTTATCTTATCCCAAACATCGCCACGGACGATTGTGCAAACTCGACAAGCGGACCGAAGTAAAGTCCAAGCGCCAGCGTCGGAACGAGAAGGACGATCAACAGCACGAAGTCCGATGCTTCGAAAGCTAAAGGTTCTGTCGATCCCTCCGCATCGCGGAGAAACATGTTGCGGAAAATTCTGACATAGTAGTAGAGCGAAACAACGCTGTTCAGCGCACCGACAATCGCCAGCCAGATTAATTTTGCCCTAATCAACGCGGCAAATAAATATAACTTTCCGATAAAACCGGCGGTCGGCGGCAATCCTGTAAGGGAGACGAGGAATATTGCCATTGCGACGGCAAGGAAGGGCGCCCTCGATCCGAGGCCTTTGTAATCACGTATCTGTTCACTCCCTGTCTTGTTGGAAACAAGCATCACGACGTAAAATGCCCCGAGGTTCATGAATAAGTAGACTACGAAATATATCATCGTCGCGGCAAACCCGTCGTTTCCCAACACCACAAGCCCCAGAAGCATGTATCCTGCCTGTGCGATGCTTGAATACGCGAGAAGCCGTTTGACGTTATCCTGCCAGATAGCAACGAGGTTGCCCAGCGTCATCGTCAGCACCGACATGATGATGATGACATTGGTCAACTCAAAGCCTTTTATGGTCGCCCACAATCCAAGAGGCGCATTCAGGATCGCCGTATTAGTGAATGTTACCTTCAAAAAACGCATCAGCATCGCGAAGCCTGCAGCCTTCGAGCCAACGGAGAGAAAGGCCGTAATCGTTATGGGAGCGCCTTCATACACATCCGGTGTCCAAAAATGGAACGGCACCGCTGAAATTTTATATCCGAATCCAGCAAGCGCAAGGATACCGGCGATGAGCAGCGCAAGCTTTCCCGTACCGCCTTGCGAAAGGACCTGATTGATCGAATAAATATCAAGTGATCCGGTCAGACCGTAAATTATTGAAATGCCGTACAACATGAAACCCGATGAAAGTGCACCGTAGATGACATACTTCAACGATGCCTCGGCGGAATTGGGAACCTCTTTTGTGAAACCGGCAAGGATGTATGAGCTGATGCTTGTCAATTCGAGCGAAAGATACATCATTAACAGATTTGAGGAACCCACCATCAGGAACATTCCCGTCGTCATCGCGACGAGCAACGCGTAGTATTCGCCGATCCGACGGAATGATGAATTCACTTCATTCGACGCAAGTGAGAACATGACGATGATGAGTGCGGCAGCAATGATGACGAATTTAAAGAACACGGAGAAAGGATCGACCGCCAGCATATTGTTGAAGGTCGAAACGTTGACGCCCATTTCCTCGGCGACGTAATATGCTGTTGCCGCAAATCCACCAAGTACGATTCCCGCGACGATCGCTTTTCGTTTGAACATGAGGTCGGCGACGATCGCACTGAGGAATGTGAAGACAAGGGCAAACTCAGGACGGACATATCCCAGGCTTTGTAAAATTATGTCGAGCATGTGATTGTACATTCTTTTACCGTTAAAATTACCTGCCGAGCAAAGCCGCGTTCGCGCCTTCTCGGACAAAGTCCACAAGATGATTCGCCGACGCATTCATCAGGTCCAGCATCGGTGCAGGATAGATCCCTAAGAAAATAACGATGATAGCAAGAGGAATCAGGGTAACCAGTTCTCTTCCGTTGATGTCCGGAAGATCCTTCCACTTGTCGGGAAGAGTTCCGAGAAAGACTCGCTGCAGCGTCCACAACATGTAGGCCGCCGTGAGGACGATGCCGAGCGTCGATGCAATCGTCAGCCAGCGGAAGGTCTGGAACGCGCCGAGGAACGAGAACGCTTCTGAAATAAAGCCGCTGAGGCCCGGCAATCCGAGCGCGGCGAAGAACGCGATCACCATGACGGCTGAGTATTTCGGCATCTGGTTCATCAATCCGCCGAAGTCGTCCAACCCGCGCGTGTGCGTCCGGTCGTAAATTACGCCCACGATCAAGAAGAGCATTGCTGTGATCGTGCCGTGGTTGAACATCTGAAAGACCGCCCCCATCATTCCCTGAGTATTCATCGCTGTCATACCGAGAATAACGACACCCATGTGGCTGATGGAAGAATAGGCAATCAGTTTCTTAAAATCTTTCTGTGCCATCGCGCATAAAGCGCCGTACACAATATTGATGAACCCGATAAAAGCCAACGGATAGAGATAGTGCATTGCCGCATCGGGGAAGATCGGAAATGCAATGCGCATCAGGCCGTAGGTCCCCATCTTCAACAACACGCCGGCAAGAATAACGCTGATCGCCGTTGGCGCTTCGACGTGCGCATCGGGAAGCCATGTATGAAACGGAAAAAGAGGCACTTTGATGGCGAACCCTATGAAGAGGGCAACGTACGCAACATACCGCCAGTACGTGTTGAGCCCGGAGAGAATTGAGCCTGGTTCGAAGTTTGCAGGGTTCATCATCGCAAGCATGTTGAATGTGTGGACCTTCTCTCCCGTTGCCGGGTCAACAACGCTCACGCTGAAATAAAGCGCAAGGAGAGCAAGAAGCATCAACACCGAACCGAATAATGTATAAATAAAAAACTTGATCGCGGCATATTCACGCCTCGGCCCTCCCCATACTCCAATAAGGAAATACATCGGCAGCAGCATGATCTCCCAAAAAACATAGAAAAGGAAAAAATCGAGGGCGACAAAAACGCCCATCATGCCGGTATCGAGCAGGAGAAGAAGCGCGAAATATCCTTTGACCGATTTCTCAATTTTCCATGAGGAAATGACGGCGACAAACGAAATGAGTGCCGTCAGAAGAACCATCGGCACGCTGATGCCATCGATGCCGACAAAATAATCGATATGAATACGTCCGAACCACGAAATACTTTTGATGTCTATCCACGTGAAGAGCTCTTTGAACTGCATCGTATCGGCATTGTTGATACCGGCCAAGCCGCGATTAAAATTGACGTAGATAATTCCTGCGAGCACAACTTGCAGGATTGCGACTGCAAGCGACGTCCAGCGCGTTGCACTGTTGTTGTTCTTAGGAAGCACGAGGACGACAATCATTCCTACAATCGGAAGGAATGTTATCCACGTGAGTATGCCGATACCTAGGATCGTAAATGCCATGGTGAAAAATTCCTAATAGTTTGTTTTCCCTAAATTTTTCATTACACGGAGCGATAGATAAAAAAGAAGACCATCACCCCGAACAACACAAATGCAATATATGTTTGCACGCGTCCGGTTTGAATTTTCCGGAGCACCAGTCCGAATAACCCGGTGAGATAGGCGAGAGAATTCACAACGCCATCGACAACGATGCTGTCAAACCTGCCGCTTGCAAAAGATGTCAGCCGCGTTACCGAAGCGACGCCGTTCACAATACCGTCGATCACCTTGCTATCGAACCACGCCAAAACTCGGGAAAGTCCGATCGTGCCCGCAACGGCAGTCGCCTGGTACAATTCGTCGAAGTACCACTTGTTGATAAGAAATGAATGGACGGGAGATAGAGCTTTCGCAATTGTTTCCGCGTTGATCTTCTTCCAGTAATACGTAGCAAAGGCGAGAAGAATCCCGAGCCCGGCAACCGACAAAGATAAATACATCGCGGTGAAATGCGCGTTGTGAACCGCTTCTTCAAACATTTCCGCTGATGCGGCGGCGACGGCATTTGGCACAACACTCATCGGCCGTTCGACCGCGTGGAAAAACCAACCGCTCGAGGCACCGAACGGGTTGAAGCTGTAGAAGGCGAAGAAAGACAAACATGCAAGGACGATAAGCGGGATGGTCATGGGCTTCGGCGATTCATGAAGATGCTCGAATCGTGACGCATCTTTATGGTCTCCCAAAAATGTGAGGATAACAAGACGGAACATGTAGAACGCAGTCAATCCGGCGACCAAAAACCCGATCATCGGTATGAGTGTGTGGCCGGTGAGATTCCCAAACGCCAGCGATCCCGCCAAGATTTCATCCTTACTCAAGAAGCCCGATGTGAGCGGCACGCCGGAAATTGCCAGCGTGTAGACGACAAAAGCCCAAAAAGTAATCGGCATCTTCTTTTTCAGCCCGCCCATATTACGGATGTCCTGCGCGTCGGTGTGATGGTCGTTCTGATGATGAAGCGCATTGTGCATTGCATGAATAACCGAGCCCGACGCCAAAAATAATCCAGCCTTGAACGCGGCATGAGTAACTAAATGGAAAAACCCTGCCGTATAGGCGCCGACTCCCAATCCCATCACCATGTATCCAAGCTGGCTTACCGTCGAATAGGCAAGGACTTTCTTGATGTCGTTTTGTGCGATCGCAATTGTCGCCGCGATGAACGCCGTGATCGCTCCAATGTAAGCAATGAATACAAGCGCGTCGGCCGTCATAAGGGGGAAAGCACGTGCGATGAGATAGACGCCGGCCGCGACCATCGTAGCGGCGTGAATCAAAGCGCTGACGGGTGTGGGACCTTCCATCGCGTCTGGGAGCCAGACATGCAGCGGAAATTGCGCCGATTTTCCTATCGCTCCGCAAAAAATCAAGATGCCCGCAGCAGTCAGCCACGGATTGCTGTCGAACGGAATATGTCCGTTTGCAATAGCGGAAAAAATTCCTTCGAAGGTCAACGTATGAAAATTCGCCCACAGAATATTGATGCCGATAAACATGCCGACATCGCCGATGCGGTTGACGATGAATGCTTTCATCGACGCATCCGATGCGGACTTCTTTTCATACCAATGGCCGATGAGCAAATAGGAACTGATGCCGACAAGTTCCCAGAACACGTACATCATGAAAAAATTATTCGTGATGACGATGCCGAGCATCGAGAAGGAAAAGAATCCGAGGTAGGCGAAATAGCGCGAGTACCGAACGTCGCCGCTCATGTACGCGGTGGAGAAGAGATGAACAAGAAAACTGATCAACGTGACGACCACGAGCATAATCGCCGTGACATTGTCGATCATAATGCCGAGGTCGAGTTTTAACTGGCCGATACCGGCAACGGTTTTGAAATCAACCCATGTAAAAGTGTAGTTCAGCAGCTCGTCATGATAGAAGATAAGCTTTGCGAAGAGAATACCGAGAGATGTCAGCAGCGCGAGGCCCAGAATCGATGTCGCGACCACGTCTCCCTGCCGGGGAAGTTTCTTCCCGAAGAAAATCAGAAGCAAAAAACTGAGCAGCGGCAATAGGAGAATAACAGTCGCAAGCTGAAGCAGTAATTCTTGAGTCATAAAAAAGGCGTCAAAGATGAATTTAGGAAAACAGCATCAAGTTGGTGCAAATGCCGCTCACTCTCTCATTGAATCTATTTCGTCTACATTCACGGTGTTAAACTGTTGATAGATGTTCAGAACAATTGCCAGCGCGACAGCTGCCTCGCACGCTGCAAGAATAATCACAAAGATCGATGCCATTTGTCCGTCGAGGTTCATTGTGCCGTAGCGGCCGAAAGCAATAAAATTAATATTGGCTGAATTGAGTATTAATTCTATCCCCATCAACACCATAATCGCGTTACGCCGCGTGACGACGGCATAGACGCCGAAGGAAAAAAGAATGGCGCTGATGAACAGGAAGTGCAGTAGTGATACGTGAATGGACATAGTATTCAATGATCAGTAAACAACGATCAATAATCAGTATTTAGAGAAAGTAAACTTCAAACTTAGAACTTACAACTTTTAACTTCCCCGTTTCCGCTCACGCCGTGCAATCATCGCGGCACCGAGCATGGCGACCAGGAGCACAACGGAAGCGACTTCGAAGGGTAAGAAGGTACGTTGTCATCAACGCTCTGCCAATGCTCACAGCAGTGGTCGGCGGCACTTCAACGTTTGTCCCTGCCTGAGCCGGCCAATCGGTGATCCAGAAAATTCCGCATAATGTCCCCACGAGAATTGCAACCAGGATTGAAGCCGGCAGCACACGCAGCGTCCCGGTCTTCATTTCCACACCGATCACTTTCGTCGTCAACATAACACCGAACAAAATCAGGACGAGAATACCGCCGACATAGACGAGCACCTGTGTTACAGCGATGAAATCAGCGTTCAGCATTGCATAGAGCCCGGCAACGCCGAAGAAAGTAAACATCAATGAGAACGCCGAATGAATAATATTCCTGGAGAACACAACAATTGCCGCAGAGACGATCGTGATGAAGCCAAAGAAGTAAAATATGATGTCAAAAAGCGTAAGCGATGAGAGTTGATCCATACTTATTCTGGTTTTTGCTGTGAACCTTCCGGCTGGGGAGCTGCGGTCGGCGCCTGCGCAGCAGCTTTGGCATCGGCAGCGGCTTTTGCTGCAGCTGCCGCAGCCGCCTTTTTCGCGGCAGCTTCTTCTTCCATTTTTTTTGCCTTTGCTTTTGCAGTTTCAATCTCAGCGGGCGTCATCGTGCTGAAAGCTGTAAATCAAATTATGACGGTCAAATTCCGAAAACTCGTAGACGTCGGTCATCTTGATGCATTCAGTCGGACATGGATAGACGCATAATCCGCAATAGCAGCATTTCGCAATGTCGATGTCAAAGACAGGAACATGGAGACGCTTCTTTTGTCCGGTGGACGTCGTACCTAAATTATCTTCGGGAGTCGATTTTATGGTTTCAATGGAAATGCAATCCACGGGGCATGCCATTGAACATTGGTCGCATCCGATGCAGTCGTCCATATTCACATACAGCCGGTTGCGGGCGCGTTCCGGCAATTTCATCTTCATGGTCGGATATTGAATCGTCACCGCTTTCGTAAACAGATGCTTGAACGTAATACGCATCCCTATCGTTGCGGTTCTGAGGCCCTTATAAATATTGCCAAAATATTCTACAACGGGATTCATTCGTTCCTCTAAAATTCAACACGTGTCGGACACTTTGCCGACAATCCTCTAGAAAGTGTCCGACACCTTTCTTTTACCACACCAAAACCAAGCCAAGCGCAAGCACGCAGGCAAACGCAAACGGCGTCAATACTTTCCACGAGATGTACATCAACTGGTCAACACGAAGCCGGGGAAGCGTCCAGCGAAGCCAGATATTCAAACAGACGAACAACATCCCTTTCGAAATAAACCAGAATGAGCTCCACCAGGGACCGGTCATGAGAGATTTGAAAGGACTCGCCCAGCCTCCGAAAAAAAGAACCGTCGCAACTGCGGAGACGGCGAAAAGATTCGCGTATTCCGCCAGATAAAAAATAGCAAATTTCATTCCGCTGTATTCGGTCATATATCCCTGCACGAGTTCGGATTCCGCCTCGGGAATATCGAACGGCGTCCGGTTCACTTCTGCCATCGAGGAGATATAGTAGACGACAAATAAGATCAGCATCAACGGGATGACGATCAGCTTCTTCAATAAGGGAAGCGTACCTCCGAGAATCATCCAGTGCATAATGCCGCCGGTTTGGATGGCGCTCAATTCCTGAAGGCTCATCGTTCCTGCGAGCATCACAACGCCGAGAATCGCGAAGGCAGAAGGAATTTCGTAGCTGACAATTTGCGCGGCAGAGCGAAGCGCGCCGAAGAGGGACCATTTGTTATTCGAAGACCATCCTGCCATCAACAATCCAACCACAACGAGCGAGGAGATTGCAACAATGAAAAAGATACCGATGTTGATATTGCTGCCGATGAATGCGGAGCTGAACGGCAACGCGGCAAACGCGGCATATGATCCCATGAAAACAATGTACGGGGCCATGATAAACAATGGTTTGTCGGCGGCGCTAGGAATGGTATCTTCCTTCTGAAGGAGCTTGAGCATATCGGCAATCGGCTGCAGCGTGCCATGCCAGCCAGTCCGCATGTATGCAACGCGGTCCTGCATATGTGCAGCAATTTTCATCTCAAGATAAATTGCAACGAGCGCATACGGTAAAATGAAAAGCAAAGGAATCACCGCCATGATGACGTGCACGACGAGCGCATTGCCGACAAGAGATGTAAGAAATTGTTCCATGAAATCAGGTATCAGTGATCAGTATTCAGTAATCAGAACTCGGTATTTAAAATAAACAAAAAATGACGATAACAACTGTTCATTGTTAATTGTTCACTGTCGACTGATTAACGGTCTACTTCGCCGAGAACGATGTCGATGCTGCCGATAATGGCAACGAGGTCAGCAATCATCCCTCCGCGGGCAATTTCGTTGATGACGCTTAAATTGACGAACCCCGGTGAACGTGCCTTGATGCGGTACGGTGTGCCGGTGCCGTCGCTCACAATGTAAAATCCCAATTCGCCGCGGGGCGATTCGGTACGCGCATACACTTCACCCGGATTTGGACGGATGCGTTTCGGAATTGCCGATTGAACATCGCCGTCCGGAATCTGTGCAAGGGCTTGCTCGATAATTCGCACACTTTGTTCAATCTCCTTCATCCGAACGATGTGCCGATCCCAGCAGCTGCCGACCGGACCCGTCTCGCCTGTGCCGACAGCAACGTCCCACTCGAATTTATGATAGACCGAATATGGATCGTCGCGGCGCAAATCCCAATTCACACCCGACCCCCGAAGCATCGGTCCGCTGCAAGCGTAATTGACCGCAACGTCCGCGGCCAGGATGCCCGTGTTGGCAGTGCGTTTAACAAAAATTTCGTTGTAGGTCAGCAGGTTGTTGAAGTCGCGAATTTGCGGCTTAAAGTAGGCGCAGAATTCTTTTGCCCGCGCGATAAAATCGGATGGGATATCGTGTGAGAGTCCGCCGATCCACATGTAATTATAGAGCAGGCGCGCGCCGCAGGTCATTTCAAACAAGTCGAGAATCTTTTCCCTGTCGCGGAAACAATAGAGGAATGGCGTAAATGCACCGATGTCAATCCCGTACGTGCCGACCGCAATCAGATGGCTCGCAATCCGCTGCAGCTCCGCCATGATCACGCGGATGTATTCAACCCGCTCCGGAACCTGAATCTTCAACAGCCGTTCCGCGGCAACAACGTAGGCGAATTCATTGTTCATCGAACAAACATAATCCATCCTGTCAACGTAAGGAATCACCTGCTGGTAATTCGTCATATGTTCGCAATGCTTCTCGAAGCATCGGTGCAGGTAGCCGATATGAGGAACAACGTCGACCACAATTTCGCCGTCAACAACGATCTCGAGCCTCAGCACTCCGTGTGTCGACGGATGCTGCGGTCCCATATTGACGATCATCTCTTCAGTTCGAAGAGGTTTTCCGCTTGAGGTCGTCGGCGGAGCTGCGATAGTTTCGGCCATGGATGTCAACGTGTTAATACGGAACTTTCATTCCATTATAGTATTCGGGAACCTGATAATCTTTTCGGAGAGGATGCCCTTCCCAGTCGTACGGAAGAAGGATTCGCCGTAAATCGGGATGACCGATAAAAGTAATGCCGTACAAATCGAACGCCTCCCGCTCGTGCCAGTTGGCAGTTTTCCAAATCGACTCAACTGATTGAACGTTTGGAATGTCGGTGGGAACTTCAACTCTCAACGTAATCTTATGCCGCTTAACCATTGAAAACAGCTGGTACACGACCGCAAGCCTCCCTTTCAAATCAACCCCGGACAAACAGGAGAGGAAATCAAACAGCATCTCCTCATCATCGCGGAGAAACTTTGTCGCATCGAGAATATGATCGGGGGAAATTTTTATGTACGGGTCAACAGGGTTGTCAAGTTTCGCTTCGATGCCAATGTCGGGGACACCAGCAAATCTGGCTGAGAGCTTGTCTGCAATTTCTTGGGGAGTCATACGGCTGATCGACGTTCGTTCAAATTACGCAATTTTTTTCTTCGCGAGGCTTTCGTTTCGCACTTTCTCCTGCAGCTTCATCAATCCTTCAATCAATGCTTCGGGTCGGGGCGGACACCCTGGTACGTAGACATCGACTGGGATAACGCGGTCAACGCCTTTGAGCACATGGTAACCATGCTCCCAATATGGTCCGCCGCAATTCGAGCAGCTGCCCATCGAAATCACATACCTTGGCTCCGCCATTTGGTCAAACAGTTTTTTGATCCGGGAAGCCATCTTTAACGTCACCGTGCCGGAAACGATCATCACATCGACTTGGCGTGGCGTGGCGCGGGGTATGACGCCAAAGCGCATCATGTCGAAATTAGAGGCGGACGCCGCCATCATTTCGATCGCGCAACACGCAAGCCCGAACTGCAATTGGTACAGCGATGAAAGGCGAGCCCAATTCAGCAAACTGTCGAGCGACGTGATAACAATATTGCTGTTGTCAAATTGTTTGTCGAGAAGTCCCATCGTCTTTTCCCTACACTGCTGCTTGTTCGTTCACATCCGCTGTCTCGTCCGAGACAACGCCAACCCCCTTTACATACCGCGACACTCTCGGTACCGGCTTATCCCAGTCCAGATCTCCCTTTACCCAAACGTATGCATATCCTACAATCAGGATTGCGAGAAAAACAACCATCTCGATGAATGCGAACATGCCAAACTCTTTAAAGACGAGAGCCCACGGGAAAAGAAATACCACTTCGACGTCGAAGACAAGGAAGATGAGCGCTACAACATAAAAGCGGATATTGAATTTTACCCATGAATTGCCGACCGGTTCTTCACCGCACTCATATGTCGAGAGCTTACCGGGGTACGGCCGGCGTGGACGCAGCACCCATGAAGCGGCGAGACCTCCTCCAGTGAACACAGCTCCGATGAGGAGAAAAATTAATATTCTGCCAAAGTCAGTTAACATGAAAGTATTGGTCGTCGGGAAAAAACGTGTCAAAAGAATGAACAACGGGCAGACCGAATATAAAAACCTACTCCCATTGTATCAAGCACTGTGTTGATCGTCAGGCACTCACTTCGGCGATGTATCGGTCCACATCACGTGCTGCCGAGGATGTTGGATAATCTTTTTTGACTTTCTTCAGCAACTCGATTGCGCGATCTTTGTCGCCGGATTTTCCAAAATTGCGGGCGGCATTCACCAAATTGTCTGCAGCATTCGGATCATCGCTGTTTTTCAGCGCAGCCTTTTCATAATTCTCCGCTGCCTTTTTGAAATTTCCTTTCGCTTCGTAGCATGCGCCGATCCCTGCAATCGCGGAGTTTTCGACCAGCGTGTTGCTGCTGCCGCTGAAATCATCAAAATACTCGAGCGCCTTATCGAAATTCTGCGAATTGTAATAGGCGTTCGCAAGATAAAACTTTGCAATATTTCCCGCTTTGGTGCTGCCGTAATTGTCGACAATCGACTGAAGCCCGCTGACATTTTTTTCGGGGATTCCATTGATGGCAATTTGATACTGGCCGTTATCGTAGAATGTAAATACTCTGGCAAGTTCGACGGTCGCGCGATCGTCGTTGGCACGCACATTGTTTGAATAAAACCACAACGCAACGGCAAGAACGGCTACAATGCCGGCGCCAGTTGAAACTCTCTTCTTATTTTTGTCGTACCACACCTGAGCCTTGAAGTACGTCGTAACAAGTGCGTCTTCTTTGATGACTCTTTGTGAAATTTTTTTCTTAGCACGGAGCATAGTATTCGATTTTTATGTTGTGGATGAATCGCTCGTACGCTCGTCGGGAGTCGAACCCGAAACCTTCAGCTTCGGAGGCTGACGCTCTATCCAGTTGAGCTACGAGCGCAGTTTTAAAGTTTGCAAATTCACTCCGCGAAATCCCGCAGTTTTTTTGCGGGATTGAGCTACGAGCTCGTTTCTGTTTTCCGCCTTCAGCGAAATTCCGCATCATAATCGCGGGATTGAGCTACGAGCGCCGTTATCATGTCTGTGTTTCGATCAAGCTAAATCCAGCGGCTTTTTCCGAAGGCATCACGTTGCGGCCCGCGGAATTGAGCCGCGAGCCAACGCCATCCCGAGTTTGCGGATATTTAAATCAATAAATAAAATGTAGGAAAGAATCCGCGGAATTGCAAGGATATTCATTAAACTTCCGCCTATGAAAATCTGGAAATCGGCCCCTTAGACCGTCAGTGTATTGGCTATAGCTTCGTTACGCCAATGCCTGGCCTGTCATTAAGCGTTACCCTGCCGTCAACAACTTTCATCCCATCGAAAACGTCGTTCCGAATGAGGAGCGCTCCATCCAAATCGGCCCAGTCGACCATCGGTGAAAGATGCGAGGCGGCGGAAATTGCGCACGATGTCTCAGTCATGCAGCCGATCATCAGTTTCATTCCAAGCGAACGCGCCAGGATGATCATCTTATGTGCTTCTCTCATCCCGGTAGACTTCATCAGCTTGACGTTGATACCCGAGTATGCGCCGTGCGCTCTCTGCACATCCTCCAGACGCTGAACAGCTTCATCACCCATAATCGGGAGAGGGCTGCGTTCGGTCAGCCACGCGTGTTCTTCGAACCATGTCTTCGGCATCGGTTGCTCGACAAACACCACTCCCTTATCTTTCAACCAGTGCACCATGTCGAGAGCGAACTCCTTATCCTTCCATCCCTCGTTGATATCGACGCAAAGAGGCTTGTCTGTAACGGAGCGGATCGTTTCGATCATTTCTTTGTCGGTGTCGCGGCCCAGTTTCACTTTTAGAATCTTGAACTCCGCTGCTTCCCGCACCTTCTGTCGGACGACGTCCGGCGTGTCTATGCCGATGGTGAACGATGTGTACGGCGTTTTTTCTTTTGGAAAACCCCAGATATTGTACCACGGCTGGTTCATGATTTTACCGACAAGGTCGTGCAGCGCGATATCGACTGAGGCCTTCGCAGCCGGATTCCTCGGGGCGACAGCATCAACGTCGCTCAAGATCGTTTCCAACTCGAAAGGATTTTCATACTTGCCGAGATTGATTTTCGACAGGAAGGCAACCGCGCTTTCATGCGATTCTCCAAGGTACGGCGGCATCGATGCTTCGCCGTAACCGACAACGTCCCCGTATTCGATTTGCGTCAGCACAACAGGAGTAGTAGAGCGCGAGCTGGAGGCGAGAGTGAAAACGTGTTTCAATTCCAGTGTGTAGGGTGTGAAGGTCAACACAAGCCGCGCGGACCTCGTACCGCTCAGATACGTCGCCGCCAATGCATCCGGTGAACGGCCGCCAAACAGGGACGAGCCTGCAACGAGCGCCGACGCTTTCATAAAATCTCTGCGCGTTTGGGACACAAAGAATTCCTTGATGATGGTTCTGCAATACAATGCAGAGCCTAATTGTTGAAATCCCTACAAAGAGAGGAGCGCAAGCGGTATTCGTCCAGTTGGCTATACGTTCACACACGCTCGTCGACAAAATCACGTTCGTCCGAACGAACGACGAGGACAGGGCACGGCGCTTTGCGGACAATCTTTTCCGCCGTGCTGCCGAAGAGAACATGCTCGACACCGGAGTGTCCGTGCGTCGCGACGATGATGAGCTCGATCTTTTCATCCTTGGCAAATGAAACAACTTCGACGAACGGCAAACCGACTTTCACAAATGCTTCCGACGGGACAGCACCTTTGATCTCACTCTTGATCAATTCTTGAAGTTCCTGTTCGCCCTTCGTCCGCAATTCATTCTCGACGTTCGGCATGCCGATCTGTCCGAAGCTGAAATCAGCCGGGTAAATTGTCGGCTCGACGACGTACAATAAATAAATCGTCGCATTGAATTGCCGTGCAAACGGCACGGCGTAGTGAAGGGCTTTTTTTGAATAATCGGAAAAATCGATCGGAACGAGAATTTTGCGAAGCGCGATCGGTGAAAGCGAAAGCAGAGGTTTCTTTTTGCGGGATGGTTTTCTTTTTGGCTGAACATTTTTTTTCTTCAGCGCCATTTTCCTTCTCATGCCGGCCTCCGGATCATTATGAGGATTTCAATGCATCGAGCTCTGCGCGTACTGTGGAGAGTTCCTGGTTTGCGTGCCGCAGCCGTTCTCCGATCATCCCGGCAACTTTCAGGACGATTTTTAAGCCGGTGCCGGGCGTTTTTTCCATAATTTCAAATAAATCCAAACGGAAAAATCCAATCAAATTCGTATCCGTCAGAGCGATAACCGACGCTGAGCGGGGCGATTCATCGAGCAATGACAACTCGCCGAAAAAATCCCCGTCCTTCAACACTGCCAATTCCTTTTTCGTCCCGTCCGTACCGAGAAGAATGACGGAAACTTCGCCCTGTTCGACAACGTACATCCCTAACCCCGGATCGTTTTGAAAACACACATATTCGCCGGCAACATACTGGCGGCGATGAACGATTCCTGCAACCTGACGAAGCTCGCGCGCTTTCAAATTCTCAAACACCGGTATCTTTAACAACATTTCTTCGACGGTTGTCGGTTTCCGTTTTATGCGGAAAACATTCTTCCACTCCAAACTTTCTGATTTCTGGACAATCTTTCGGAATCGTTCTATGGCCACGGTAAGCCTTCCTTTGCCCAAGCAAGACGATGAGGGGGCACGGTTGATGGTAAAACAATTGTACTACTTGAGAGCCCTATAATCAACATGGTTATCAATGCCGAAAATAAAGCAGCTATCTACTTGACGAAGTTGAGCCAACCATGGGGATCTTTTCCCCCCTCCACCACGTTCATGAAACGCTTTTGGAGTTCGCGCGTTATGGGACCCGGTTTTCCCTGCCCCACCGTCATGCGATCAATAGACCTGATCGGCGTTATCTCTGCCGCCGTCCCGGAGAAAAATACCTCGTCGGCGATATAGAGCATCTCCCGAGGAATATGCGATTCCGCGATTGGAATTCCCGCATCCTTAGCAAGGGTGATAACCGAGGAACGTGTGATACCCGGGAGCAGCGCATCGATGAGAGGCGGGGTAACAATAGAGCCATCCCGCACAACAAAAATGTTTTCTCCGCTTCCCTCGCTGATTTGCCCATGGGTGTCGAGTGCAATCCCTTCGGCGTAGCCGTCGGCCAGAGCCTCGAGTTTAATGAGCTGCGAGTTCATGTAATTCGCTCCGGTCTTCGCCATCGTCGGAAGCGTATTTGCCGCAGGGCGCGCCCACGACGCCACGCGCACGTCAATGCCCTTGTCAAGAGCATCCGCACCGAGGTATTTTCCCCACTCCCACACAACAATGCTGACGTCGATCGGACAGCCGACAGGGCTCACACCGACGTCCCCGTATCCTCTGTATACAACGGGACGGATGTAGCACGCCTTCAATTTATTTGCCTTGATCGTCTCTTTGATCGCAGCCTCTATCTCCTTTTTTGTGTAAGGAATTTCTGCACGATATATTCTTGCGGAATCGAATAGCCGATCGATGTGCTTGTCCAGACGGAAAATTGCCGAGCCTTTTTTAGTCTCGTAACAGCGAATACCTTCGAACCAACTGCTGCCGTAATGAACGACATGCGACATCACGTGGATCTTTGCGTCGTCCCAATTGACAAGTTTTCCGTTCATCCATATTTTATCGACTTTTTTCACTGCCATGGCGTTTGTCCTGTTATTAGAATTCACGGTGCGCGTGAGACGTTAGAAGAAAGGTTGCTTTATGAGAACATGGTTCAGCGCCATTTTCCTCATCTCACCTTTCACTTTTAACTTTTCACTTTTTACTTATTCCTCATACTACACTCCCATTTCGTATATCCTGTACGTCTTGTAACGTTTTCCGCTCATCATTTCTGCGGCACGGTTCATCATGATATTGTCTTCGAGCACCCAGCTTGCCTCACCGTATCTATAGCCGAGCTTCTTTGCCCGCACGGCAGTCTCATAAAACAACACGCCCGCGGCGCCCGTCCTTTGCTGCTCAGGAATAACTCCGAGAACGATAATGCGGACCAGATCGATGAGCTTCTTCTTTGTGTACAGATGGTATAAGCCGGTCAACAATCCTCCGCTCTTATTATACTTCAACGGAACGTTGATATCGGGAAGCGAGAGAGCAAAACCGATCGGCTTCCCTTTCGCCTCAGCCATAATGATCAAATCGGGGACAACCACCGGTTTTAAATCCGCGGCAAGAGCATCGAATTCCGCGTCGGTCATCGGCACGGCGCCCCAATTTTTCGACCACGCCTTGTTATACATCACCTTGATCCGGTCGACTTCTTCTTTGAAATGTTTCATATCGACAGACCGGAATGTCAATCCCTCGCGCTGCTTCACGATTTCGTTAAACCGGACGAAGCGTTCTGAATACACGGTATTCTGGTCAAGAAGATACGCATACAGGTCTTTCAGTTTCTTGAACCCGTACTTCTCAAATAGTGTTGCGTAATAGGGGGGATTGTACGTCATCAAGACAACGGGGCTTCGGTCAAAACCTTCCACCAGTAAACCATACTCATCATTCACCGACGGATTTGCCGGTCCGCGTACAGCAACAACACCTTTCGACTGCAAATACTTTTTTGCGGCATCGAACAGAGCATTCGCAACCGTTTGGTCGTTGATCGACTCATAGAATCCGAAGAAACCGATGTTCTCATTGTGCTCTTTATTGTGGTTATGGTTTACAATGGCACCAATGCGCCCGACCACTTTGCCGTTATGCTCGGCAAGAAAGAGTTCCATGTCGGAGTGTGCATAGAACGGATTTTTTTTTCTGTCGATTAACTTTTCCCTGTCCATCATTAACGGCGGAACCCACAGCGGGTCATTCGCATAAATATCCCATAAGAACCGAATAAACCTCTTCTCATCACTTTTTGAACGAACGGGCAGGACGGAAATATTCTCCATGAAGTAACTTCCTTATTATTAAAAAGCCACGCGTAGGTCTTAACCCGGCGTGGCTTTTTCTAAAGTTTGAAAAAGGATTGTTTAGCTAATCACGCCGAGCTTTTTCCCGATAATGCCGAAAATTTCTAGAATTTTATCGAGATGCTTATCTTCATGCGTCGCCATGTAACTCGTTCTCAACATTTCCATTCCCGGCGGCACGCCCGGCCGTACGAATGCATTGACGAAAACGCCCGCATCGTACAACTTCGCGCCAGAAGACGAGCGTCTTATCCGTCTCACCGATGATCACCGGAACAATCGCCGAATCATGTCCGTCAATGATTTTAAAACCCATGGACCGAAATCCGGCCCGCATTTTTGACGCATTGTGATTGAGCTTCGTTATCCGTTCCGGTTCAGTTTCAAGGATATCCAGCGCGGCCAGTGCTGCAGCAACGGAGGCCGGCGTCGGACTCGCACTAAAAATAAGCGCCGGTGCAAAATGTTTCATGTAATTAATGACGGACCGTTTCCCGCAGACAAAACCCCCCAGCGACGCAAATGTTTTACTGAACGTTCCCATGGTCAAATCGACATCGGCTTCAAGGTTGAAGCGGCTTGCCGTGCCGCGGCCACCTTTCCCGATCACACCCGTGGCATGAGCGTCGTCGATCAAGATGCGAGCGTTATATTTCTTTGCGACTGCAACAAGCGCTGGAAGGTCCACAATTTCTCCAGAAGTGCTGAACACACCGTCCGAAACGATCAGCTTTCCTGCATCGAGCGGAAGCTTAGAAAGTACTACTCCAAGATGTTTCATGTCGTTGTGCTTGTACCGAACCACTTCTGCGGTCATCCCCAACGCGATCAAGTTGCCTGCGACAATACACGCGTGATTGTCCTTATCGGACACAACGTATTCTCCGCGCTGCACAAGCGTCGGGATAATTCCCTGGGCGGTCTGAAACCCTGTGCTGAAAAGGAGGCAGTCCTCGCTCCCGATGAATTTTGCGAGACGCCCTTCCAACTCGACATGAAGGTCAAGCGTACCGGTCAGGTAGCGAGAACCGGAGCAGCCTGTTCCATACTTGCGAATGGCTGCTATGGCTGCTTCTTTTACTTTGGGATGAGCGGTAAGTCCAAGGTAGTTATTTGAACCAGCCATAATGACCTGCCGCCCTTCCATTTGGACGACGGGTCCTTCATTTGCTTGAATTGGCCGAAAATATGGGTAGTAACCTTTTTGTTTAACATCATCAGCAAGAGTAAAATTTGAACACTTATCAAATAGATCCAAGATGTCTCCTTGTCAAAGAATATGTCCGCCAACACAAACGTATCCGTCCGCAATGCCACAATCCACCTTTAATAAGTTTCGTTGATTATTAAAAGTGATTTCAATATACTCTATCGTCAAAAAAAAGTCAACCGAAAGTAAATATGAATTCAAGCACGGCATTTGTCACAGGGGGAACGGGTTTCATCGGCAGCCACCTCGTCGAACGTCTCCTCTCACGGGGATACACGGTTCGTTGCTTGATCCGCAACGATAAAAAGAAAGGGTATTTGGAGAATCTCCCGGTCGAGTTTTTTGTCGGAGATCTCTTTTCTACGAACACACTCGAGAAGGGAATTTCCGGTGTCGACTACGTCTACCATGTTGCGGGTGTTGTAGGGTCGAGGAACAAGGAGGGCTTCTACAGGCAAAACAGAGATGGCACAAAAAATGCCGTGGAGATCACTTCGCGTGTCAATCCACATCTCAAGAAATTCATTTTCGTCAGCAGCGGCGCAGCTGTCGGCCCTGCGAACGCTTCATCAATGGTCAATGAAACCACTCCATACCATCCTATTACCGCCTACGGAAAAAGTAAGATGGAAGCCGAACTGGAAGTTCTGAAATTTAAAGACTCGCTTCCGATCACGATCGTCCGTCCGACTGCCGTCTATGGGCCGCGAGATCCTGCAACATTCGATTACTTCAATACTATAAACAAGGGCCTGGAACCGCTTGTTGGGTTCAAAGATAAACTGGTGAGTCTGGTGCATTCCAAAGATCTTGTTTCGGGGATTGTGCTTGCCGGCGAAAGCGATATATCGGCGGGACAAACGTATTTTTTGGGGAGTGATCGCGCCTATACGTGGCGTGAAATCGGAGATGCGACAAAGCAGGTCATGGGTAAAAACGCTTTCCGGGTTCGACTTCCGGAGCCATTGGTGTATGCAGTGGCAGTCATTGCAGGATTCTTCTCCTCATTCAGTGAAAAGCCGTCTGTCCTGAATTTTGAAAAAGGCCGCGACATGGTTCAGGATTATTGGACGTTTGATTCAGGGAAGGCAAAACACGATCTTGGATATAACCCGGTCATTACTCTTTCTGAAGGGATACGAGAAACCGTAGAGTGGTACAAAAAAAAACGCGTGGATGTAACCGAAAAAAGCCTCTCACTTGGAGCTGTCGGACACTTTATCCGAAAAATCATGATAGCTCGAACTTCTTATTCGGATCATTCAAGAAAACATCCAACAGCTGCCTAAATGGTCGATCGAGTAAGGCCGCCGCTTCTTGCTCCCCTCCCCGATTTTCGATATATTTATCCAGTCTAAAACCAGCCACATCAACGCACGAATGTCGAACCAGCGCCGCAACGATTTTCTCATTCCGCTTCTCGCCGTCATCTCAGACGCTGTCGCCATCGAGGCCGCATTTCTTTTATGGTCCTGGCTTCGTTTTTTTTCTCCTCTCACGTCGACTTTCGAGGTAACACTCGGCATCCCGCCCTTTTCCACGTACGCGAACAGCTCATTGTAGTAGATGAACAAAATGTTATGCTAGGAATTGTTACTGTAGATGATATACTTGATATTTTAATGCCAGAACGAGGCAAACTGGATACATATTCCTGGTTTGCATTAAGCAAGATGGCGGGACGGGGGCGTTAAGAGTGACGATGATAAAAAATATGCGTATGCGATTAGGATTGTTTTTTGCCGTAATGGGGCCGGGCATTGTTACTGCATTTGCGGATAATGATGCTGGCGGTATCGCCACCTATGCTGCAGCTGGAGCTAAATATGGCTATGGATTACTGTTTACTATGCTTGTCAGTAGTATTTGTCTGGCTATAGCCCAAGAAATTTCAGCACGGACGGGTGCTGTTACGGGGCGTGGTTTATCGGATTTAATTCGGGAACTATTTGGTGTTAAATGGACTGTATTTGCCATGAGCGTATTACTGATTGCCAATATAGGTACTACAGCATCTGAGTTTTCAGGTATCGCGACTAGTTTTGAAATTTTTGGTGTTAGTAAATTTATCTCAGTGCCAATTATGGGTTTTATGGTTTGGTGGCTGGTTCTTAAAGCCGACTATGGACGCATTGAAAAAATATTTTTAGTATTGTGTGCGACTTTTTTTAGTTATGTAGTTTCAGGTGTGATTGTAAATCCTCCGTGGGGTGAGGTATTGGTTGCTTCCGTTACACCAACTTTCTATCCTGATGCTGACTTTTTAGTCATGGCAATAGGTGTAATTGGCACAACGATTACACCTTGGGGACAGTTTTATGTTCAAGCATCAGTGGTTGATAAAGGTATTACTGCGGAAGATTAAATATACTTTTTGGGATGTTATGATTGGTGCTTTCTTTACGTGGCTAATTGCAACTATTTATCATAATAGCAACAGCAGCGACACTTTATGCCAATAACATTTCAATTGAAACTGCCAAGGATGCTGTTGTTGCTTTGGAACCTTTGGCTGGTAAATATGCTAGTATGTTGTTTTCCTTTGGATTATTAGGGGCCTCCATGTTAGCCGCGTTTATATTGCCTCTTAGTACAGCTTATGCTGTTTGTGAGGCTTTTGGGCTTTGAACGTGGCGTCAGCAAAACTTATAAAGAAGCACCAGCATTTTTTGGCTTATATACTGCTCTGATTGTCATAGGGGCCGGATTAGTTTTGTGGCCGGATTTATCTTTATATCAGGTTATGCTTACCTCTCAGGTAATTAATGGTGTATTATTGCCCCCTATCCTAATTTTTATGGTGCTTATTGCTAATAATAAAAATATTATGGGCAAATATGTGAATTCATCTTGGTATAATATGGTTTCATGGACGTTTACTGTTGTGTTGATTATATTGACACTTCTGTTATTAGCC
>CAWJKX010000136.1:0-43655 GCA_963843065.1 uncultured Bacteroidota bacterium | reverse complement strand
GACTCGGTTCGAATCCGCCGATGGTGTAGATGTCCATTGACTGCGATGCCGCACCCATGCTGATAAGCATGACAGCTGCGACCAAAAGAAACAATGTCTTTCGCAGGTCCATATATACCTCCTTGTTTATTATGAGTAGCTAACAGAATGAATTATGACAACAATCGATAAAGCTAAAGAAGAAACGATGTAAGTAATATTTTCTACGAATGTCCAGCTTTTGAAAAACCTTTTGTCAATTGGCTGATGGATGAACGTTGATGACTTGCGACCTCTTTTGATAAAACTTTTATAATAAATTAATCCGGTTCGATGCCGCATGATTCGCGAAGAACAAGCTCAACGGGCGTTACCGTTTTCGTTACAACGACAGATTTATCTTTTATCATCTCCACCATTCTTCGCACTGCAAGGCTTCCCATTTCTTCACGGTGAACATTGACGGTCGTGAGCGGGGGATCGGCATGAAGCCCTGCTTCGACGTTGTCGAATCCTACAACGGCGACATCCTTCGGAACTTTTATTCCATTTTCCGCCAGATACCGCATGCAGCCGATTCCCATCGCATCGTTTGCGGCAAAAATTGCCGTAGGTTTGTTTTCATTATGGCAAAATATTTTTTTTGCGGCTTCATACCCGTCGACCATCGTCGTGTTGGCTTGAGCGACATTTTCCCACTGCTTGTTCGGGATGATGCCGGCATTGAGAAGCATGTTTCGATACTGCGCATACCGTTCTTGCAAGCTGGGATGCTTAATATCGCCCCCGATGAATCCGATTTTGGCGTGTCCCCCCCGGAGGAAATGCTGCATCACAAGTTCGGCACCGGCTTTGTTGTCTATGTTGACGCTAGAGATGCGCGGGGCGACAAAATCTATGAGCAGCAAGGGGATGTTTTTCTTGCTGATGTATTCAATCCACGAGGTTCCGATCTTTCCGGCGATAATAATTCCATCGACGTTGTTGTCAAATAAAAAACGGGGTATTCCATCCGATTGTTTAATCGTTTTACCGACAGTTGTTAACAGGATGTAATAATTATGCTTTCGCGCTTCGAGTTCGCTGCCAAGAAATATTCTTGTATAGAAGGGTTCTGTCTGGGAGAAGTGCTCGTCGGTGAGAATGAAACCAATATTTCCGCTCAGGTTTGAGGCGAGTCCCCGCGCACTCGGCTGCGGATGGTAATCCAATTCTTTGATGATGCCGAGAACTTTTTGCTTCGTTGGCTCACTAACATATCCTTTTTTATTCAAGACTAAAGAGACTGTCGAAAGAGATAGTCCTGCCTTCTTGGCAACGTCTCGAATTGTGGGCTTACGCCTCATACGTTAGTAGAGCGCTTAAGTTAAAAAGTGGTATAATTTGAGCTAATTAAGCAATTTCCTACATGTTTAAGAATTTAATATCGAACCGCTTCGATATTAAAGAAAAGTCCGCCTAATGTCAAGCGATATTTTTATAAAGAATTGCCGCTTGGCTGGATGAATTCAGATAACGGCTATCCGGAAGTCTTGAGTATTTTCTGGTTGGACATTTTCATCTCGGTTCCAACGTCTCGATGAGAAGGCAGTGTTGTGAAGCTCCGCTTCACCACAATACGAAAGCAAGCAAGTGCAGCGGGTGGCGTTCCAAAACGGAGTTTAGGAGCAAGAGGCGAAACAAAATGAGCGCAAGAAAGAAGATCTTCGTCATCTTATTCCCAAACTCTCGTAACGAAGTGATTCCTTTAAGATAGGAAAGGCACTTTTGGGGGAACTCGGCTTCACTATAATTCGAGAGGAAAAAAAAGTGGGGCGGGAATGTTTTCAAACTGAGCTCAGGAACGGCACGAACGCCGATCTTCACCATCATGTGAAGCTTGAACCGGAATGATAGTATAATGAAGCGGTTTTCAGAGAGAGGCTCACGGAAATTCCTGCCGGCAGGAGAAAATACAATTGGGCGCAAAATCTTTTACTTTGCATTTCTCTCTTTTATTTTCTCGATCGCCTTTGCCGCTGCACCGCTTGCCGGGTCGTCTTTTTTGTTCGCAAGATTTTCCAGCTCGTGAAGCTGCGATTCGCTGCCGACATCGCCAAGAAAATCGGCGGCGCTAAATCTTATTTGCCTTGACTTGTCGCCGAGCAGAAGTGCACACGTTGCTTTTACATCTTCGCGAAATTTTCCATATTGTTTTAGAATATTCAACGCTGTGCTTCGTCCCTCCACATTCGCTCCGTATTTCACTTTTTTCAGCGCAACATTCACACCTTCAACAGAATCTAGCTTTGCCAGTGCATTCAGTGCGGCATTCGCCACCTGGTTTCCATACGACCGCACATCCAATCGTGCTTTAATAAGAGATAAAGAATTCACCGAGTCAACTTTTGAAAGTGCGGCGACAGAATTTGCTTCTACGGAATAGCTCGAATCACTCAACGACGCATGGAGCGCCTTTGAAACTTTTGCCGTTCTAATATTTCCCAATTGCACGGCCGCCGAAGAGCGCACATATGATTTTGTATCCGACAACGCGGAGATCAGCGCATCGGTTTTTTCGTAACTCATCGCTGGAATCATTCCCAAACCGTCGACAGCCGCTTGCCTGACTCCCCAGAAGGGATCGTTGTGCAAAATTTTTACCAGGAGAGAAATAGACTCTCCCGCGGTATCGTTCTTTGCCACATGCTCCACGGCGGTTCTTCGTGCAACAACATCGCTCCCGAATTCCGCCTGGTATTTCCACTCATCGTTCGTCCGGTTGAGATAATTCACCTCTTTTAATATCCAATCGTTTTTATCGAACAAGACAAGCTTCGGCGTTTCCATCGATGAAAATGCATACGTCGATTCCTCTTTCACGATGTTGATGCGATGAATCGAGCTTCCTTTCGCTGTAACGATTTCCACATCAACCGGCGTTCGAAAGACTCCGGTCAGGCTGTCCATGCTTTGAGTTTGCTTAACGGTGAGAAAGAGCGAGCGCAAAGAATCATTGTATGAATATGCGACATCAAATACGGGATGGCCGGCTTTGTACACCCATTGATCGAAGAACCAGTAAAGATTTTGACCCGTCGCTTCCTCGACGGCGCTCTTCAAGTCGTTTGTTTCAACCGATGTAAATTGATTTTTTTCAATATAGTGATGCATCGCGCGCCAGAACAGCTCATCCCCCAATACAAAACGGAGCATGTGTAACACCGACGCACCCCGCGGGTAGACATTCGCTTGATAGGAACCGACGCTCACGATCGGCTTTCTCCCGAGAACTCTATCTGTATGAATGCCGGCCTGTTGCGCACCGTACATAGTGTTAATGAATTCGTCTTCTCCGTACGCATGCTCTATATAGAGAGGGTCGAAATAGCTTGCGAAGCTCTCGTTCAGCCAGATATGCCGCCAGTCTTTGCAGGTGACAACATCCCCCCACCATTGATGCGCAAATTCGTGCGCAATGAGGCTGACCGCAGATTGATCGATTCGTGAACGAGCATCAAATACCAAAATTTTGTCGAGCATCGTTGTCGCCGACGCATTCTCCATTCCGCCGTACATGAAATCCGCAATTGTTATTTGAGCATATTTTTCCCATGCGTACGTGTAGCCTATTTTATCGTTGAAGAATTTCATAATCTTCGGCGTAGGCGACAGGCACACCTTCGCATCGTCAACCTGATTCTTGTACACATAATATTGCAGCGGAATTCCGTCTGCCTGGTCGTTGAGGATGGCATACTCTCCCGCAGCCATCATAATGAGGTATGATGCATGCGGCTTTTCTTCCTTCCAATAGAATGTTGTTGTTCCCCTTTTTTTATCTTCTTTTACGTTGACAAGCTTTCCATTGGAAAGAAACGTGTATGCGCTTTTTACCGTTCCGATAACTTCGGACGTCGCTTTGTCATTCGGAAAATCCCAGCACGGAAACCAGAAATGATTGTCCATATCTTCCCCCTGCGACCAGATCTGCCACGGCTTGTCGGGATATGCCGAATCCGGCTGGATGAAATACAATCCTTTTTTGGGAACACAGGAATATTCGATCGACACGGTCAGCGTATCGCGGTATGAATACGCCTTGTCGAGATGAATGCGGATCGTTTTCGCTAATGAGTCAAACGGAAGGGACGTCTTTGCGAGCGACACGCTTTTGAAATTCATATTCTCTGCATCGAATTCAAGCGAAGTAAACTCGGCAGTGAACGGAACGAGTGTCGTCGTCGCTCTCCCCATAAGCATTTTTTTTGATTCATCGAATGAAACTTCGATCTTGTAATGGAGCACATGGTAGGTTCGGTCCCTCGCCTCTCCGTTCCCATTGTTGAGTGGAAATACTGATTGAGAAAAAGAGATCGACACGGCACTAAAAAAAAGGAGGAGGAATTGTTTCATAGATCTTTTTGTAAGTGGTTGTTACAATGTAAATTGCGTGGGCTTCTTGAGTTGCTTTTGCCTACAACAAAGACGTCGGTCATCAAAATCAGATTAAGGGAATTCTCGGAGGATTGAAACTACTGCATCATTCCCCTACCCTTTGTGTAAATTTTACTGTTCTTTCAAGCTAATGTCAAGCAGACTTAGAGCATCCTATGCAATTGTGTATTCACCATGTTAATCCAATTCAAACGGATTGTGTCCAAATATTAAGGTTGAACAAAATATTTAAGGTTAAAGGAGCGAAGGGAATATGAAACAGACAACGATATTTGCCGTTATCCTTGTGGTCTTTCTATCCGTTGCAGGATGCACCTCGCAGCGATATACGCAGTATCACAGGGAACGCCCTCCCGTAACAGACACTCTCGCAATGATGAAAATACAGGATGTCATCTCATTGACGAGGGCCAGCGTCAGCGATAGCCTCATTATTACGATGCTGGCGACATCCCACTCATGGTTCCAGCTGAAGACGCAGGATGTTCTTGACTTGAAAAGTGCCGGAGTGAGCGAGAGAGTGATCGATGCAATGATCGTATCAAACGAGCCGCCCGCAGAAGGCGACCGCTACGTGCAGGATGGATATTATTTTTATCCCCCCTACTATTGGTACGGATACTATCCGTATTGGTATTATCCGTCGTTTTACTTCGGATATAGTGGCTACCGGCCAGCTTACATTTCCCGACCGGCGTACTTCGGTAGTTATGGATTCCGCGGTGGGTGGGGAGGCGGCATGCGCCGTCGTTAGTGTGTAGAATCGTCCCCGCATTATTTATGCAGCAGGTTTTTTTCCGGCATCGAAAAAGAAACCTGCTGCATGACTATCCAATGTGTCGGGGGGGAGATTCTGGTATTACTTCAGACAAGATAAGCTTCTTCATAGCCGCAAATTCTCCGTTATACAGCCGCTAGTAGCATACCCCGATTGGAAGTTGAAGGCACCACTCAACTTAATATCTGCCTGTTTTCTTTCTTTCATCAACGAGGATTGCAGAGCGCTCCCGAGTGTGTTGAAAATAAGGTAGACGAAAACTTGAATCCGTTGGGCCGATCCAGATATCCACTACTCATTTCAACTCCGCCTCTTTATAGAGATCATAGAATCCGGGAAATGCATCCGGCGGCTGACAAAGAATAGTGCTGCAACGGCCGATTTTCTCTCTTTGTGATTCCCTCAATGGCAATGTTTTACCACTGCAAAAATCTTTATATTATAGAGCCTTCTGAAAGATCAGGAAATCTTGTCTCACGCAGAGTCGCCAAGGCGCGAAATACATTAACAATAAAACTTAAGCGGCTTTGCGTCTTCGCGTGATACTGTTTTTCAGATGTTTCCAATAATTAATTCTATTCTGGCGCAAATCTTTCAATTACCGATAGAGTACAGAAGGACAAACATGACAACACGTGGCTCACAACTTACGAAGCGAGCGGCATGGAATGCCCTCGAATCTCACTATTCCAAAATCAAAGATTTGCATCTCCGGAAGCTTTTTGCGGACGATCCGCAGCGGGGCGAGCGCATGAATGCAGAAGCCGCCGGGATCTATTTTGATTACTCAAAACATCGCATCACAGACGAAACGCTCAGGCTCCTGCTGCAATTGGCCGAGGAATCCGGCCTGCGCGACCGCATCGATGCCATGTTTCGCGGAGAAAAGATCAACGTCACGGAGAAACGGGCTGTTCTGCACGTGGCTCTCCGCGCACCCAAAACACAATCTATCTTTGTGGATGGTGAAGATGTTGTCCCTCATGTTCACACTGTTCTCGAAAAAATGGCCGGTTTTTCTAACCGCGTGCGGAGCGGCGAGTGGAAAGGCCATACCGGCAAAACGATCCGCAACATCGTCAATATCGGCATCGGTGGATCTGACCTTGGCCCGGTGATGGCTTACGAAGCATTGCGCCACTACAGCCGGCGCGATCTGACGTTCCGTTTCGTCTCCAACATTGACGGCACCGACTTCGCTGAAGCGACCAACGGCCTTGATGCGGAAGAGACGTTGTTCATTATTTCATCCAAAACTTTTACGACGCAGGAAACGATGACCAATGCACACACGGCACGCGCTTGGGCACTCACAACGTTGAAACATCCCGCCGCCGTTGCAAAACATTTCGTCGCTGTTTCGACCAACGCTGCGGAAGTCTCCGCGTTCGGCATTGACACTGCAAATATGTTTGAATTTTGGGATTGGGTCGGCGGCCGCTACTCGATGGATTCAGCGATCGGCCTCTCGACGATGATCGCCATAGGCCCGGAAAATTTCCGCACTATGCTTGACGGCTTTCATCAAATGGATGAACATTTTCGGACTGCGCCTTTCGAGCGCAACTTGCCGGTTATCATGGGACTCCTTGGCATCTGGTACAACAACTTCTTTGACACGGAGACTATGGCCGTGCTGCCGTACGAACAATACCTCAAGCGCTTTCCGGCGTATCTCCAGCAGTTAACGATGGAAAGCAACGGGAAGCGCGTCACGCTTGACGGGTCTGAGGTAGACTATCAAACCGGGCCGATCTATTGGGGAGAACCGGGCACCAACGGCCAGCATTCTTTCTACCAGTTGATTCACCAGGGAACAAAACTTATCCCCTGCGACTTTATCGTTTTCGTCGATGCTCTTAACCCGCTTGGCCGCCATCACGACTTGCTCATGGCTAACGTTTTTGCCCAGTCGGAAGCTCTCGCATTTGGCAAGACACCGCAAGAGGTCCAGGCCGAAAATACTCCAGCGTGGCTTGTTCCGCATCGAACGTTTGAAGGAAACCGTCCTTCAAGTACACTCCTCCTCGACAGGCTGACCCCAGCAGCACTCGGGAAGCTCGTCGCGCTGTACGAGCATAGTGTCTTTACACAAGGCGCGATCTGGCAGCTCGATTCGTTCGACCAGTGGGGGGTGCAATTAGGAAAAGTACTTGCGGAACGCATCATACCCGAACTCGAAAGTAAGGCTGAAGCTCAACTTAAACACGACAGCTCAACGAACAATCTCATCCGTCGATATCGGAAATTGAAACAGCGATCAAATGGAAAATGAAATCGGTTTCCCGACTGTCAAACCTAACCGGAGCAAGAAATGTTGAATACTGGATCGTCTGATCGGAAGTTGACTTCTTTGATCAAGGATATTTCCTTTTTTTTCTTCTCAGCGTTATCAATCGTATTCTTCATTCACTCGATTGCGAGTGCACGCGATCACGCTAGTGGTTCGAGCAAGAACGTGGCATGTTTCCTGGCTGATAATTTTCCAACCGTTGATGCCCCCCGTATCGATCCAACAACGCTGAAAGAATCCTTGCAGGATTTTGATGTCGAATATTTTACGAGCATAGGATCGCTCAATACGAATCTGACTACCGATAAGTTTAGAGTCCTGGTGCTACCGTATGGAAGTGCTTTTCCTGTTGATGCGTGGCAGACAATTGAGAGTTTTATTTCGCACGGGGGGAGTTTGGTTATATTCGGCGGATATCCGTTTCACCAGCCCGTGATTGAGGATCATGGAAAATGGGTTTTAGGAACTCCACAGCCGACATACGCTCATCGACTTTTAATCGGCCCCGCTGATACGCTCCTTCTCGACTCATCGCCGTTCTACTCCAAAAATTCCCGGATGATCTCACCGGAGGGTTCTGACTTCAACGCAGGAACATTCTCATTTCCGACAAAAGTCTATGAATTGACCGTGAGGTTCACGACGAGGAATGATTTGACAGACGAAATCGGAAGCGCCGGACCGCGCGACGCCGTCTTACGTCCGCTCGTTCAAATCGTCAACGGTGATGGCATACCTGTTGCCTGCCCCCTTCTTGAAATCGACAGGTTGCGCGGAAACGGAGCGGGCGGGCGTTGGATCCTCGAACCATCGGATGCAAAGCTCAATGCGCCGACGATGACGTATTGTGTTCAAAGAGCCCTCGAAGGCGTTTCAAGAATTGAAGCGATGCCTGTTCATTCGTGCGTCGAAGTACATGAGATTCCGGCAATCAGAATTAATCAACTCTGTCCCATTCCGGACGAAGGAGATAAAAATTCGTCGCGTGTCGGCATCGTTGTCCATAATCCGGCAGGTACGTCCGTCTTTGAGTCTTCGTCGGAATTAATTGGTACAAAAGGATTCTTATCGGGCGAAATTCAAATCACAACTGATGAACCGCTTCCCCCGGGCTTCTATAAAGTAGAGGTGAAATCCTTCGATGCTTCCCGGCAACCCAATTCGTTCTCAACGGGATTTTGGGTGATGGATCGGAAGCTAATGGATTCCGGCCCGCATTTTTCAGTCTCAAAAGATTGGCTGCTGAAGGATGGAAAAACATTTCCGGTTGTCGGAACGAGCTATATGGCTGCCGACGCCGAGAGAAAATTTCTGATGGAATCGAATCCATATTTGTGGGAAAAAGATTTCTCTCGGATGGAAAAACTGGGGGTCAATTTTGTCCGGACCGGCCTCTGGACCGGATGGCAGAAGGCCATGCTCGACCCCGGGTCGATTGATGAAGGATTCCTTCGATCGCTGGATGCGCTTCTTCTCACTGCTGCGAAGCACAACATCGTTGTCTGTTTCAACATCTTCGCGTTTTTGCCCCCCGCGAACGGCGGTGCAAACCCATATCTCGACCCTCGCGCGATTGAATGGCAGAATGCGTTCGTTGCCGTGATTTCATCCCGCTACAAAAATGTCGGATGGATAAATTATGACCTGATCAACGAACCTTCATATTCGCCGCCGGATAAAATCTGGAAGGAATATCCGATCGGAGACGAATTTGAACGCGACGCGTGGAAAACATGGGTTCTACAGCATCACGAGAAAAACATGCCGGAAATTCTGGACGATTGGCGCGACGGCAGCAGCAATATTTTTTCTCTTCCCGGAGTAGACGAGTTGTCATACCAAGAGATCAGAGAAGACAGGCGGCCAAGGAAAGCCCTCGACTTCGAACGATTCACACAGGATGTGTTGACACACTGGGCCGCAGGATTGCGGGACGTCATTCATTCCGCCGGCGGAAATCAATTAGTTACCCTCGGCCAGGATGAGGGGGGAATGTCTCTCCGTTCATCACAACAATTTCACTACAGTTCGGTTGATTACACTTCAATCCACACATGGTGGCTCAACGATCATCTCCTCTGGGATGTCGTGTCGACCAAAGTTCCCGAGAAGCCGAGCCTGGTATCCGAGACGGGCCTGATGCGTCTTGAAAACACTGATGGAGAGCCGTGGCGCTCCCCGGCTGCGGCGAAAAATCTTCTTGAAAGAAAATTTGCGTACGCCTTCCAGGGTAGAGGTGCCGGAGCCGTCGAATGGTGCTGGAACATCAACGCATACCAGTCTACGGACAATGAAGTCGGCATCGGCCTCACACGCGCCGACGGAACGATGAAGATTGAAACAACTGTGCTCACAAAGTTTGCAGAGTTTTTCAAAAAAGCCGCCCCTTATCTTGCCGATTTCAAGAAAGACTCGATCGTGCTTGTCATTCCGGACTCCAAGCTCTTTACAGGATCATCGGATGCGATGGCTGGAGTGCAAACAATAGTGAGGGTGTTGGCAGAAAACTTCGGCATTGTTCCGACGATGCTTTCGGAGTTTACATTATCGGAGTCGAGATTGGAGGGGGTTCGATTGGTCATCGTTCCCAGCGGCGGGATGATTTGCGATTCGGGAGCGGTTGAGCTTTTCAAAGCTTCGCAAAAGGGGACGAAAGTTTTGTTCACCGGAGCCGTAGAAGGAAACGAATACGGAAAACAAACCGACCAATTCCGAATGCTCGGACTTGGAAACGGAAGCTTGCCGGTCAGCCATTATGAGCCGACGAACTGGAGTTGGGGCAATTGTGGTTCCAACAATCTGGCGACGTTCGGATCAGGGAAGAGTGAAAATTTGCGGAAGAGCAATGCGCCATTCCTCGACACGTTAAGAGGAAATATTCTGCACGAACCGCTGCCGATTGAATTGGCTCTTGAAAGAGAGCCATTGGTCGCGATGCTTCGTGCCGTTCTGAACTATTCAGGGATGCAGTCCGATATTAAAGATAACCGTGTTGCATCAAGGATATTGGAGACCGACAACGTGGCGCTCATTATTTGTGTCAACGAGTCCTCGGCCGACGTAAAGAGAGAAATTTCTTTCAATGGCCACAAGTTCGAAATACCGGTTAACGCAGGCCGCTCACGACTTATCCTTCTCAATCGCACCGACGGCAAAATTATTGCAGCGACAGAAGGTGAGCCGATTGTTATGAACTAATTAGAAACCAACTCAAAAATGTTCCGATGGCTGTCCTTCTGCCAAAGGCATGGCTTTGCCAGACGCTCCCGTTCCGTGAAACAGAACGGGAGTGCTCAGGGTGTCCTTCGACTCGTCCCGACGGTTTTCGTCGGGACGAGTCGAAGGATGAATAGATCGTATTTAAGTTTTAAAAATGGTCCGTTCATCCTGAGTAAGCGATCCCGCTCGAAGAGCGGGAGAGCGCATCGTCAACGACCCGATGGGTCATCGACCCGTCGGGAAGGATCAAGTGGCATGTTTTTGAGATACTTCTAAAGGAACCTATTTCTTGATCAAGTTAGAAAGTTCGTTTGATTTCGTAAAAAATTTTCACACACCGGTCTACCACCGGCTGTTCATCTGCTGAAAGCTTGCGTCCAACTCCGCTCGGGATGCTTTGATGGATTTTTCGGTCATTCCATAACCTATTTCGAATACGTCGTTCTTGAAGCCGCTCATGACCGAGGCGACGAATTCCTTCGGTTCCAGACCCGCTTTAAAACTTCCTCTCTTCGCTCTTCCTTCCGGGTTCAATTCCGTATCAACAGCCGGCGGAACTACTTCAAATACTCTGATCCCGGTTTTTAAAAGTTGGTGTCTCAGCGCCATGGAAAATGCATGCAGCCCGGCTTTGGTGGCACTATAGACCGGCATTCGCGCGGCAGGCACGAATCCCAACCCCGATGAAACATTGATGATAGCCGCATCTTTCTTTCCGGTCAAAGAAGGTATAAACAGGCCGGATAAAACTATCGGAGCCTCCAAATTGATTTTGATTTCATTTTCTCCGGAAAGAAATTCGGCGGCACCTTTTGTGAAATCAACATCTCTTTGCACGCCGGCATTGTTTACCAGGATATTCAATTTGGGGAACCTCGCAGTTATCCACTCAACCAGCGATCTCCGCTCCGCTTCTTCAGCTACATTACATGTTTTGATATGAAATTCCGAATGTTTCTTTTGAGCTTCAAGAAGCCTTGCTTCCCGGCGGCCGCAAATTATGACTTCATTCCGCGCTTCCAAAAATGCTTCGGCTATTGCATATCCGATCCCGGTCGCCCCGCCCGTAATTAAAACGGTATTTCCTGATATTTCCATTTGGAATCTTCTCCATTATTTTTTTATCTCCGTGAATCAAGGTCTATCATTGATCGATAGTTTTTCACATTGTTTCAAGAAAAAAGTACTTTATTTATTTTTTAACAGGATATCCAACCGTCTGGCCAAAGAGCACCCGCTGCCCGGCACGCAATTTTAATTTAGCTGCCAGGCCGGATTTGCTGCAATTATGAAACCACGATGCCAGACCTTGTGCGGCCGCGAACAAATATACGTTACCTGCAATAAGTCCGGTATCAACATAATAATACGATTTTTGAACTTCAGGATCCTGCAGTCCGGGTTCCTGAAAACCGGATGTATCGGTAAGTTTATTGATATCAACAACGTAGATCAGTTGAACCGGAGCCTTCGCGACAAAATCTGCCTGTCCGGGACCGATTGCCAAAGCTCGCAGGTCGCCGGCGACCGCCGGAACCAGCCGGTGATGAAACGCATCATACAAATAAATCCCTTCTTCCATTGCGACATATAGATCAATTTCCTGTGAGTTGCTTGCCGACGCAGCCGTCCGGCCGGGAATGTTGAACGGACCTTTCTTCCGATTTACACCGCATGCCGCCCAGAGGAGGTTTGAAATTACTTGCGGAGAAAGTTTTCTATCCTTTATTTCGCGGATAGTTCTTCTCTGCTGCAATGCTTTTGATACCGATGTAGCGCGACCGTGCGTGGGTCTCGGGAGTTCAAGCGGCAGAAGAGTCTGTGAAGAAGCGGCTCGAGAATCGTCTTTATTTCTTTTGTTTATCATAACATCCTCATTTCTTTAATAGGAAGTTTAGTAACTGATGCTGTCCAAAACCGCAATGATGCCGTCACAAAGGCATCAAGAAACCAACCTTCAAATGCGTGCAGCTTTTGTCCGCACCAACAAATTTTTTCGCAATCATCTTCAACGATTATTACACTCACATTCCAGTATTCTTTCCGGCAAGTATACTTGAAACATTCTCCAGAAGTTCAATAGGTTTGTACGGTTTCTTTATAAATCCGTTAGGACGAATATTTCCGAAAGCCGATTTCATTTCCTCCTCCGAGTAGCCCGAACAGAGCAAGACTTTGACATTGGTGTCAATTTTCACAAGCTTCTCGAAGGTTGTTTTGCCGTCCATGCCCGGCATGGAATAATCGAGAACGACCATCACTATTGCATGCTGATTTTGCCGATAGAGATCGATTCCTTCCATCGGGTTCGACGCTTCGATCACCTTGAAATTTGCGTCAGTAAAAACATCCTTTAACAACTCCAGAATGGAAGGTTCGTCGTCAATCACCAGAACAGTTTTTCCTTCTCCGTTGACTGTTGTTCCTGCTTTCATCTCCGGTTCGCCGGTTATCGCGGGAGCATTCACAAGCGGGAAAATAACTTCGAACTCCGTCCCTTTTCCTTCTTCACTCTCGATACGCAAGCCGCCATGGTGTCCTCTGACAATTCCGAGGACCGCTGCAAGACCGAGTCCCCGCCCTGTGAATTTTGTGGTGAAGAAAGGATCAAAAATGCGCGCCAGCACCTCCGGCTTTATCCCGTTTCCGGTATCGTTCACTCGCAGCGATGCATAGGTACCCGGTTGAAGGGGAGCGAGGGTATACGTCCAGTATTCTATGTCATTCTCTTTAAGTTCAACTTCTCCTGAACGGACAGTGATGTATCCGGGATTTGGTGCAATCGCTTCCCCCGCATTAATGATGAGGTTCATGATCACCTGCTGAATCTGACCGACATCACCTTGAATATGAGGCGAGGGAGAGCTTAGATCAAACAACAATTGCACGGTCTTCGGGACGGAGACTTCCAGGATCTGGATGTTTTCTTCCACGAGACGGTTCAGGTCTATTTCTTCCGTAACAAACTTGCCTTTTCCAGAATAGGCGAGCAAATGCCTTGTCAGATCAGCAGCTCTCTCAGCCGCCTTGATCGATTTTTCGATGTGATCCTTTGCCGGACTTTCTTTGGAAATCTTGTTAAGAGCGAGTGTCGATTGGCCCAATATTGCGTTGAGGAGATTGTTGAAATCGTGAGCTATTCCCCCCGCAAGTGTTCCTATACTCTCCATCTTCTGCGCGTTGCGCAAAACTTCTTCCACTTGTTTACGCTCGGTAATATCTTCTTTTACTGCAACAAAATTAACAATGACATTGTCCTGGTTCTTCACCGGCGAAATGGATGCCATCTCCCAAAATAATTCACCATTTTTCTTTTTGTTGTGAAATTCACCCCGCCAGTCCTTGCCGGCCGCAATTGTTTTCCACATTCTCTTATATTCATCTGTCGAAGTCTCACCCGACTTTAGAATGCGGGGGGTTTTTCCACGAACTTCTTCCATTGTGTAGCCCGTAACCCGTGTGAATTTGGGGTTGACATATTCAATGTTTCCCTGCGTGTCCGTAATAACGATGGATGCGGGGCTTTGTTCTACGGCAAGAGAGAGCTTACGGAGCTGATCCTCCGCCCGTTGACGCTCGGTGATGTCGCGGCCGATACCTACCAAGCCAATAGTACGGCCTTCTTTGTCCCGCAATGGCAGCTTGGAAGTGAGCAGCCATCGTTTCTCGCCGTTCTCATCATAAATACATTCTTCCCTGTTAAGCACCGGCTGGCCGGTCCGCAGCACGAATTGGTCGTCAGCAAAGAACCCTTCCGCCAATTCTTTTGGGTAAAGCTCGAAGTCATTTTTTCCTAATATTTCTGCCTCTGAGTGTACTCTTAAATTTCGCACCTCGGCAAGATTGGCCAGTGTCTTGCGGCAAGACATGTCTTTAGAATAAATTGAATCAGGAATATTATCGATGAGAGTGCGAAGCAATGAGCGTTCAAATCGCAGCGCCTCTTCCGCTCGTTCATGCCCAGCGACATCGCGGAATGACCATACACGGCCGATGATGTCTCCACCCATGAGGATAGGGGCTGAATATCGCTCAAGTGCTCCCCCATCTTTAAATCGCAAAGTATCTCTATCTTCATCAGAGGAGGCATAGAGCGATTGTACCTTGGAGAGAAATTTTCCCGGGTCGACCAATTGACCCAGAACGTAATTCAACAAGGCGCTGTCATCTTTTAAATCGATAAGGGATGGTGGAATATGCCATAATTCAGCAAATCGCTTATTGCTTCTAATAACCTTTCCTTTGCTGTTTACCGCTAGTATACCGTCGGCGGTAGATTCCAGGATCACATTCAACTTCGTTTCGCTGTCGCGAAGCGCGGCTTCAGCTTGCTTACGTTCAATAGCAAGAGCTATCTGGCTTCCAATAGATGAGAGGAACTTGAGGTCCTGTTCAGTATAGATGTTCTCCTGTTCATAGTGCTGCAAAACCAGAACACCGATTGTCCTCGATGGCGTCTGTAATGGAACGCCGATCCACGAGGGCGAAGGTGATCCAATCAATTCGACTTCGTTTTGTTCCAGGAGTCGGTCGAAAACCTTTTGCGGGATCAGCATTGGTTTACCGCTGCGGAACACATACGACGTGCAGCTTTTTGCAAGCGCTGCCGACGGGGGGACCGAATCGAACTTATCGACAAAGTATGGGAAGCTGAAGAGTCCTGTATTCTGGTCATAGAGCGCGACGAAACAGTTTTCTGCATACAACACTTTTCCGAGCGAGTGATGTATCAGTTCCAAAAGTTCGTCAAGATTCGCAGTGGTGGTTACACCTTCAACAATTTCGTACATCGTTTGGCGCTCTTGATCTGCGCGCTTGCGCTCGGTGATATCGTGGGCAACTCCTTGCAGACCAATTACTTTTCCATTCTGTATAATCGGATGTTCATATGCTTCCAGCAGAATCGGATCTCCGTTCGCGTGACGGATTTCAATAAATGTGGGCTCGTTAGTAGACTCTCCCTGGAGATGAGCATGCGTTTTCTCTTTTGCAGATTGATTATTTTTTGCATCAGTGACAAACCAATCTTTTCTCTTGAGCCATGTATCGGCTTTGTATCCTGTGATTCGCTCAACAGTCGGAGATACATACGTAGTATTTGCTTCAGCATCTTGTGTATAGAAGAAAAGATGAGGTGTTCCCTCAACGATAGCCCGCATTCGTTCTTCACTTTCGCTGAGCGCTTCTTCTGCACGTTTGTGTTCGGTGATATCTGTGACGAAAGCAAGATATGCCCCCCCATCCTGGAGCTGGACGGATGCAACGGCAACATGTACAGGAAATTGTGAGCCGTCGGTGCGCAATCCAACAGATTCAAATTCGGAAGAAACAGGAAGTCCGAGAAGACGGCGGCGAGTCCGATCTTCCCTTTCTTTCTGGAATTGTGGCGCGTAGTACTCAAGAATCGGTCGACCGACCGATTCTTCAACACTTTGCAAGCCGAATATTTGCGCAAATTTTTGATTTACATACATGCATGTTCCTTTGCGCGAAACGAGTATTGCAACCGGTGCTTGCTCAATAAAGCCGCGGAATCGTGATTCGTTTTCACTCAAGGCTTCTCCCGCACGCCTTCGCTCGGTGATGTCGCGCGTAATTCCCAAAATTCCGGTCGGTTTGTTATTTTCATCCCGAAGAAGCGAGACTATGTTTTCACCCCACATCGTTGAACCGTCTTTGCAGATTTGTTCCAACTCGATTGTGTGAACTGCTTTCGGATCGCCTTTCCCTTCTGTTTCAAGAGATATCACCTCCTTGAATGATTTGAGCGCGCGCTCCAAAGACTCGGGCGTCATCGCGTCAGCCAAACTGAGATTCAACGCTTCCTCGACAGTATAGCCGCTCATTCTGACCACTGATGGGTTCACGTACAGCAGCCGCAGATTCATATCTCTCATCCAAATGGTATCGGCAGTATTGTCGGCGATCAGCTTGTACTTCCAATCGCTCTCGTGAAGCGCATCTTCCGCTTTTGTGCGCCGAGCGACCTCATCTTTAGCTTCACGAAGCGCTTTATCCAAATTACCAACAATCAAGTCACTGCAACAAAACAAGCAAACCTACCTGCATGGTTGAATTTGCCAGCACGCTTAATGAAGTTGGAACAACTGTGCTGACAGGTAAAAAACCAAAATACTCAATAACGACCAATCCGATACAAGCCGCTGTCGTTCCCACGGCGTAGATTACGCCTTTTTTCCATCCCAGTATCAGCCCGACAGCCAAAACTACGATAGGGATTTCCTGAATGGCGGGAGCCTTTATGCCTCCGCCCGACCAAGCCAATCCAAAGATCAAAACAACTAAGAAGCTGGCGAACATGTAGGAAGCAACCCGGGTATTTCCTTTTCTATTAAGGAATAGCAAACAGAAGGAAACAACATCAAATGAGCAGACAATAAAAATCCACCGCAGATAATTCTGCGGCAGTGCAATCAATTCAAAGACATCTACAAATGTCACGATGATTGCAGACCCTATCACGAGCTTAAAAAAAATCTGCGCTCTCAGGGTCATTTCTTTATCCCAGAATTCCGGCAGAGTAAGGATTTTTATCATCTGAACCTCATGGATTTTCTTATATGACTCGCCCTCAGTTTATTCACCATTAGTAAGTTAGTAAATTTCTTCAGGCTTTAGCAAACTGAAATAGACTGGATACTTCCGGCGCCATAAAACACAAAAACCTCCATCATCAAAATCGAATCAGGAGGTCTAAAGCTTTCTTTCTTCCCACCTACCCATCCACCTTGACAATCACGCCACCTAAGGGAAAACCTATTTAGAAGAAGGAATTCACAAAAACCATGCCTTTTGAAACGCGCAATCTAAGCCAAATTCGCTGCCAGACTTATTGTAATTGGGAAGAACGGGCATAGAATTCGCCGGTGTGGCAAGGGTAAGAGCCTACATCCTCCGCGGCGCACGTCTCATGTGGCTGAATCCGACAAGTACCCGCTCATCTTCGTCCCAAAGGCGCAAGGTAAGAGAGTGGAAGCTTGAAACCAGTGTAAGAGGTTTCACCGGCCAGAAAAGCGGGATTTCTTTTTGACACTTGCTCAGAGAGTAATTCGGGACGCGCGGGCTCAAATGATGGATATGATGAAATCCGATGTTGCCGCTGAACCATTGAAGAACTTTCGGGAGTTTGTAGAATGAACTTCCTTCGAGTGCAGAAGCAAAAAAATTCCACTCCGTGCGACGCGCCCAGTAGACTCCTTGATACTGATGCTGGACATAGAAAAGCCATAAGCCAAAAATTCCCGCCAGCCAGATCGTGGGTAAGAAAACAAGGACGAACGAAGTGAATCCGATAGTGAAGCTTATAGCAGTGGCCAGAACTGCAAGAGTGATGTTCGTCCAATAGACGTTTCGCCTCTCTCTCGGTCCGGACGAGCTTGATGTGAACCGGTGTGAGACGAAAAACATAAACAACGGACCGATACCGAACATCACCAACGGATTTCTGTAGAATCGATAGACGAAGCGCTTCCACAACGACCGGTCGAGGTATTCCTTCACGGTCAGCATCCAAACATCTCCAATGCCGCGGTTGTCGAGGTCGCTGCTTGTCGCATGATGGATTGCATGGTTATGCCGCCACTCGTAATACGGGGTAAGCGAGAAGAGTCCGCTCACCATTCCAACAACGTCGTTTGCTTTCTGAGATTTGAAGAACGAACCGTGCCCGCAATCGTGAAAAATGATGAAGGTCCTGACCTGAAACCCTGCAGCCGGTACGGCTAAAGCTAAAGTAATCCAATATGAAATTTCGAGACTTCGGTACATTCCATAGAGGAGAATGAAATACGGAACGAATGTATCGACGATTTGCCAGATGCTGCGCCAGATATCGGAGCGCTGATACTTGGCGATCATCGGCCGCCACGATTCGTGGTTTGTTTCTGAAGCGAGTTCCTGGAACATCGTAATCTCTCCTAAATAATCTTGTTTCTATCCGCCAAACACGCCAAGATGTTATAAGGCTAAATGATAACAACACTCGTGGCGTTCTCTGTGCCTTGGCTCTGAAAGAACACAGGAATATTTACCGTTAATGGCGCTACATCCCCCTCAAACCGTAGAAGACGCCGACAGCTCCAAAGAGTATTAATAACAAGCCCGCCACTTTGTTTATCACGTAAACTCCGCGCGAAGTTACTTTTTCTTTGAAGGTATGCGAAAACCATACCAGCAAAGAGAACCAAAGAAAAGAACCACAGAAGACACCTCCGATCAGCAGCATGATAGAAATGCGGTCCGCGATAATTTTATTCACGCCAACAGCAGAAAATGCAGCTGCATAGCCGAACAAGGTCAGCGGGTTCGTGAGAGCCAGCAAAAAAGTGGAAGCAAAGACCCCGGTTTCTTTCATGCTTTTTTTTACAGAGAGATTTGTTTTCTGGTTGAAATCGAAACGTGAAAATGCCGGCACCTATCAGCATGATCCCTCCCAGGAGACGCATCCACTGTTGGTAGGAGGCGACAAGATCAAAGATGAGCTTTACTCCAAAAGCAGCCGCAAGCGCGTAAATGACATCTCCCAATGCTCCGCTCAGACCAATAATAAAACCACGCCGAATTCCATAAAGCATAGTTCCTCTAGCGCAGAGAATTCCTATTGGTCCAATGGGAACCGCCAATGAGAATCCGATTATGAGACCTTTCAAAAAGTAAGCGAATGCCATAGGTATGATGTTACTCCCAAACTGCGCAATCAAAAAAACATCCAATGCCCAACTGATTTTGATTCGTAAATTGAGACATCTGAAAAATTGGTTTCAAATGTCATTTTGACATTATTTGGGAATCTTTTAGATGTTTCAAATTATTTTTTTGACCCTCCTGGCTGAAACTGCAGACATACGAAACAACATCCGAGTAGACGGAGTAATGGTGTTGCGAATCTTTCGCCGCGATCCTGTACTGGGCGCTGTCGGGTCCCAAGCCGGCAGTTGTAATTGTCTGATCGATAAATGTGCTCTTCGAACCCGCTACAGAACTTCTCTGACTCCAATTGGACCAGCTACCGTGGGATTTTTTTGTTCGTCGGAAAATGAGAATGGAGCCTCCGGCAGCAACATTCGGTTCCAGCATTGTTGTCCAGGCAAGTTTCGGATTTGTATTCCTTCCATCCTGGTGCACTAATCCAATTACGTCTTGAGGTTTTGATGGAGATGCATTTTGATTAGTATTAATATAAATATTTAACGTATATATTCCGTTGGAAAAACTGGTAATCTGAAAACCGACTTTGTTGGTATCGTTGTGAATGTCAGAACTCGGATTACTCGCAGGAGTAAACACCGGAGCGCTGCCTGTATCAAATTGATCTTTGCCATCACCGGTAAAAATTGTCGGCGGCGCCTGATGCATCGCTCCTGTGGCCGGGTCCAAATAGTAATGGATCGCCGCCGGGTTCTGCGGAACGCCTTGCCATGTCCACGGAATACTTTGCCTTGTACCATATCCGTTCACACGGTTTGAACTGCCGCGCTGAAACACCGGCAAATTTCCGGTGCCGCCGTAAATATTTCGAGATTGAGAGGGAACGTTCCAATTGAATCTCCCGTCGGCAGAGACAACGCCGACAGCGCTCCCCTCGTCAGACTTTTGAAGCAGCACAAATAATCCCTTCGCTGTGGAAACATTATTATCGGGAATATCAAAAACAGAAATCCGTTGATGATTTTCCAAAAGATAATATTCGTTAGGTCCCCCACCGGGGACTTTAATACGATAAGCAATTCCTGTTGTAACAAAATCGGGGAGGGCAAGGTTGAAAATTGTCCGGGGAGTAGAAATATCATCTATTGTTTTAACGTTGATCCATCCGAGTTTATACCGTTCGAATGAATTCATGCAGCCGCTCGGCGTTCCCCAGCCGTCTACCAATCCCCACGTTCCGAGTTGGGTATGGTACTCGTTCCCCCCGAGAAGCCAATGGCCGAATTCGTGCCGAGCGTAACGCCAGATAATGTCCGCCCCTAAATCACCGCCTAGCGGATGAATGGCTGTTATACCGGAGCCTTGTTCCCACCTCCCGGAACCCATCGCAACGGTTCTTGCTCCGCGATCAACGCTAAACGAGCTGTTTCGAAATATGCGGCTGGCATATCCCAAAGAAGCTTCTCCACCCGGAACAAGATCCAGCCTGGATCGAAGATCAACCGTATCGTTGCAAACGTTTCTCCACATCATGAATATCATATCGACAATCCCATCCGATGTATCCGTATTGCTATACTCGGAGGGAAGGTTATGACGCCAATGGTCAAATTCCGCAAAGTCCATCGTCGAGTCTAACTTTATTATTACCTCCTCCTGAATATCACTCCGCCTCCATCCACTATCCAAATAAAATTTACGCGTATGCGGCGTGATTACTGAAACCGCATTACCGGTAATCCTAAATTTATCAAGCGACATTTGATTGAAATAATCCGTAAAACTGCCGGGGGTTGGTGTTATGCTCCACGCTGAATCAACGGTGGCATTCATATACGCCGGAGCTTTTCCCTTGGGCCAATAAGGACTTGAAGGAAGATAATTATCGTCGGGAAATTGGACGTAAATAAAAAGGACATTTAATGCTCCAGACGCAGTGATATACTTTCCATCTATTTGGAGATGCGACAGGAGTATGATGCGAGGCCGGCAATGATTCTTGAGCACATAAGCAAGAGAAAAAAACTGCTCCCAGAAAAGCCAAAAATAGAATCGTACGGACAATGCATATTTCCTTCTTTGTTGTTCATGCGATGAAAGCTCTCGCTATTTGATGTCAAAGATTACCGTTACTTCCGCGGTTTTCTTTACGCCAGCGACTTGGCGAGAAGCAATTTTTCAGTTGTCTCGAATTACTTTGACGGTGCGTAGAGCATACTTACTGTTATGAGGAGCAGAATTCCGCCGATAATAATTATTGAAACCGGTTGACCGAAATTCAGGGTCCATCCCAGCCATTCTATTCTTTTGGGAACAACGATTCTCGGGTCGTTAGGATTAAAATACAATACTCCCCATTTCCAATTATTTGCTTCACTTTGTATCTTCGTTCTCCCATTTTTTACCATAATGATATGCATGAACTCAAAAACTGCAAATAACGCTACCAACAAAGTGATTCCTATAAGAAAATAGTTCTCAAACTTCATGTTAATCCTCCTGCATTTCCAGCAATATTGAAATTTAATTGCCTCACTTGGACGAGTTACCCGAGCTGCGGAAGAAAAGCTGGCGCACAAAGGTTCATCGTGCCACCTAATTAGTCCTTCTATTGTATATAGCTAGTGTTGTGTAACAGAAATTCCTTGAATAAGTGTGGCCAGCTAAATCCATGATTCCTGACGGATTTCGGACGTCGATGGCTTCAGACATTCTTAACTTATTTGCGATACGGGACACTAGTGCTATTTCCTATAAATAATCTGTGTTTTTGCCGCTCACGAAGTTCGCGAAGCGATCCCGTTGGGAGATGCCTTCGGCACAAGGCGCGGAGAACGCCAAGAATATTGTAGTTCTTTATGCTCATAACTTCTTGGCGTGCTTGGCGTCTTAGCGGTTAAAAAATGCAAGGTTATTTTTGAGAAACAGCACTAGCGCACCGCATCAACGAAGCCAGCCTTCGACGTATTTTCTTGCGCTCTTGAGTTCCCTGTCCAATGCTTGATAGTCCTGACAATATCTTCCCACCAATTCCCAAAACCCTTTTGAGTGATTCATTTCTACTGTGTGGCATAGTTCGTGAATCATAAGATACTCCACCAGCTCCGGGCGAAGAAATAGCAATGTTCGATTGAGATTGATGTTCCTTTTTGTTGAACAACTTCCCCATCTTGTTCTCTGAGATCGTATCGCGCCTCTATTATACGTGAATCCGTGTTCTTTGCTGACTCTATCCAACCACGGCAACAATATATCAGTCGATTTTTTATCAAACCATTTCTTGAGCAATATGAAGGGAATTCCCTTGTTTCGAGTGTTGATGTATAGCTTTAATAAGCTATTTTCTTCAACGAGATGGTTCTTGTGCTTCACATTATGTTCTACGATAACGCTGAAGCTGCAACCGATACTCTGCAAATTTATTCGAGCTGGAATTTCTAATGCTGAGACGGTCAATTGAACTTTTTCGATGGACCTTCTTATCCATTCCTCTTTCTTAACGATAATTTCCGGAATCCGCGACGTGTCAAATCCGGAAGGGACAACAACGACAACCCCGGAATGATGAGAAACCGATAAGCGAACATGACGGGACCTTGAGCTGGTACGGATTTTATAATCAATCGTCATCATTCAAATTTTTATGAGCATCGTCTGCGAGCACTTGTAACTAAAATGTAACTAAGTTTTATCAGAATTTCTGTACTGCAGTCTCATGCTAGCACTTTTTCCAAAAAGATAAAAGCTATAATCATGGAACTGTATTCATCCTGAGCAAGCGGAGCGCGTCGAAGAATAATCGTGGCTCAAATACAATATTTGAGACTTCTGAAAAATTCCTAAGTAATGTCATTCTGAGGATCCCGACGCAGTTCGTCGGGAGACGAAGAATCTAGTTTTTCCTCTTAAATTGAACGAATAGATTCTTCTCCCGCCGGCTTGCGGCGGGATCAGAATGACATTTGAATACCAATTTTCCAGATGTCTCTATTTATTTTTTGAAGCGGCATTAGCATGTTTGCGATGCTACTTCATCACCACCATCTTCCTCGTCTGCACAAAACTCCCGGCTTGGAAGCGATAGAAGTAAATTCCGCTCGATACATTTGCTGCATTCCACTGCCGTGTGTAGTTGCCTGCGGATAACTCTTCCGAGACAAGTGTTGCCACTTCTCTTCCTATCACATCAAATACTTTGAGCGACGCAAGTGATTTTGCCGGGATGCTAAACGAAATGTTCGTTGTAGGATTAAATGGGTTGGGATAGTTCTGGAGTAACGCGAACTTTTGAGGGGTTCTATTCGGCCCGTTATTAACACCTGTCGCTGTGCCCGTCGTGAAAGAATCTATCGCTGAGAATGCACCGTACCCTGCTGCATTGTATACACTCAAGCGCCAGAAATATTTTGTTTGGTTTGTAAGCCCTGTAACTTTTCTTGTCGTGTCGGCGACGCTCGAGTCGTTTACGACGTACGATGAGAACGCGCTATTTCTAGAAAGCTGGAACAGGTATTTCGTCGCCATAGCACTGGAGTTCCATCTGAAAACAAGAGTGTCCCCCCGCTGGTTTGAAGAGCCATTCACCGGGAATAACGCTGTCGGCGCAGCCGGAAGAACAACGTACCGTGCGACAGCGAATGCATCCCCTGACATGATATCTTCGTCCCAGCCCGCCGCGACAATTTTCCCATCGGTTTGTATGACGGCGGAATTTGCACCGTCATAATAATTACTTCCACCGCTGATATGATTTCTTATCGTGCCGGTCGTATTGAAGGAGCTGTCTAAATTTCCATCCGTTGTGTATCTCGCAATGAAGAATGCATTGCCTACCGGATCTTCAGACCAACCCGCTGTAACAATCTTCCCATCGGATTGCAGTACGACGGAACAGGCGAGGTCATTACTGCTGTTTCCCCCGCTGATATAATTTCTTACCGTGCCGCTCGTACCGAACGTATTGTCGAGGCTTCCATCCGTATTATACCGGGCAAGGGCGCATCCTCTGTAATAACCGGACGAATCCATGGATTGGCCCGCCGCGATAATCTTTTGATCGGATTGTAGCGCGACAGAATTTATTGCGTCTTCCGAATGACCGCCGCCGTAGATATTGTTTACTGTGGTGCCGTTTGTACCGAATGTGCTGTCTGCACTTCCGTCTGTTTTAAACCTCGCAAGTGCGAATGCAAGTCCGATGCTGGTGGCGGAATAGCCGGCTGATACAATTTTCCCATCGGACTGCAGAACGACGGTACTTGCGCCGTCGCCGTCATTGCTTCCACCGTTAATATATTTTCGGACAGTGCCATTGGTCCCGAAGGCATTGTCTATGCTTCCATCTGTATTATACCGGGCAAGCGCAAATGCATAATTACTTGACGCATCCCCTGAGCGGCCGGCCGCGACAATCTTTCCGTCGGATTGCAGCGCGACCGAATATGCGTAATCAGATTTGCTATTTCCGCCGTTGATATTGTTTTTTATCGTGCCGTGGGTACCAAACGTCGTGTCCAAATTTCCGGCCGTATCGTACCGGGCAAGTGCGAATGCAATATGACCTAAGGCATCCGTTGAGTACCCTGCCGCAACAATCTTTCCATCGGATTGCACAGCGATAGAATTTGCTTCGTCGTCTATATCACCGGCGCTAATGAGAGTTCTTTTCGAGCCGCTGTTTCCAAAAGCGGAATCCAGACTTCCATCCCTATTAAATCTCGTAAGCGCGAACGCATAATAGTATGAATCATCCTCGGAGCGGCCCGCCACAACGATCTTCCCATCGGATTGTAAAGCAACGGAAGTTGCCCTGTCATCCTTATTATTACTTTTTCCGCCGTTAATGAATGTTCTCAATGAGCCGCTTGTTCCGAATGCGGGATCGAGTACTACCGTTGAAACAAGAGAATTGAGTGCGGCATTTGTTTTATCCGGGATAGTTTTTTTCAACGGCTTTTGTTGTAGCGCGTTGTGATGATCTGCGAATTTTCTCCGCTGCTTTTCCGGCAAAGATATGGATTGTGCAACGACGATCCGAGTTGAAAACGGTATGCTCAACACGATACAGAGAGAGAATATGCGACAGAAGATTTTTTTCATAAGAGATCCTTTCTTTGAGAAAACGGACAATTGCACCATAAGGTACCGGAGCTCCCGCTGGAAAACAGCGGGACAAGTAAGCTGCCTGCAACGTACAACCCCCAATAAAAAACAAAAACCCCCTTCATCTTTCGAATCCGGAGATTCAATTTCCTCACAACCGTTCCCACACTTCCCCAAATTCGGGTAATTACTGTGCGTGAATGCAGCAGTAATCAAAAGGCGAATCACAATAAAAAAGCTGAAGTAGACCTTATGTGTTTGCGCTAACTTATCGTAAAAGAACCATTTTTTTAGTGACGCTAAATGTACCGGATGTTCCCGATAACGGAGTTGCCTGGATGCGGTAGAAGTAGACGCCGCTCGCTGCATTGCTGCCTGCATCGTTCTTTGAATTCCATACCAGAAGCTGCGGCCCGGCATTCTGGACTCCATTCACCAATGTTCGCACCTTCTGTCCGAGTACGTTATAGATTGAAATTGTCACTTTGCTAAGTACCGGAAGCTCATAGCGTATCGTCGTTGAAGGATTGAACGGGTTTGGATAGTTCTGCATCAGCATAAATGAATACGGTGCACTTGCTTGTTTCACACTTGTAAGGACGGAAGTATTAAACGTCCAGAGATCTTTCGATGAGGGTAAATGGTTTGCAATAATCTCGAATTCGTCCCCGGCAACGAACAGGCTAGTACCCCTCATTGTTGCCACTATCCACCACATCATCGGCGAATTGTCGTCGAGAATATCTGCCGGAATAAGCGGGTTATTTGTCGTAGCATTATAGTCCGTGGCAAATATGAACGCATACTCGCGCGCAACTTCGCAGTTGTCAATACCAGAATTCGTTGAAGGGGGATCGTATTTGCCATCAGGGGTACTTCCACCACTATTATTCTCCATAAAGCCGACATCGAGCCGTTGGTTATTATTCTCTTCATCAAACACTGCGAACGGGACCGGCCGCCTATCCTGATAATGGTAGCCTGCGCCAGGATGGGGATCGACCGTCGCTGAGTCGGGGAATAAGAATGGTAAAGTTGAATGTCTTAAATATCTGTATGCCATTGACACATTCGGATCGGCTGGGTTCACGATATTGAAGCTCGTATCAATTGCCGCAAATTTGACCAGCACGTTGTGAAGGTTATCACGCGTAACGGTCGAAATGCCGGCTCCCCACACAGTTCCCCAGTCCTGGCCCATACCTATCGCACCGCCAGTGCCCGAGACATTAAATCCTTCAAGACCGAAGTCGCCCGCATCCAAACTCGACCAATCTCTTTTGCCCGAAGGAATATTCCATCCTACACCCTGGCCGCCGCGATTCATTCCAGGCAGAGTGTCTACCGTACCAAGGAGAAGTTTGAAGCCGTCAACTACCGGACTCGTATGTCCGAGCGAATCGGGAAGCAGGTGGTTTTGGATTAGGACCACTCCCAACGTAGAATCTTTGAGTGTGTAGCCGTGAACGGGTCCGGGAGCAATTGAATCAACACCTCGAATTACGTAGAGATGATTTTTCACTTGAGCGGAATCAACGATCCAGACTGCAAAACTTCCCTGTGTATAACCGGATACATGTGCCAACGGAGAGCCGTACAAATTATAGCCAAGAGGCTTTACCGGAAAAACCAGGGTATCGATCCATTGGTTGTAGATCGAATCCGAAATAGCAAGCACGATTCTTATTGTCGAATCACGATATCCCTTCGGCACGTCAAATGCCAAATACGTTGCCGGATTATTCTGGTTATAGGATAACGAGTATGTTGCATTGCCGCCTAATGCTGCGAGGTTGAGATATTGTGAGACAGGACCGGGAGCTGCATGTACCGTGAGATTTGAAAATCCGAACGAAGAATTGTTCTTTAGCGAGAAAACATACCGCACGTTCTCGCCGGGGTTTGGAATGCCGTCTTCGTTGATATTATCCGAAGCAACGGAGTATGAAGGAACGGTAAGCGCCGTTGTAGTGATGTTGTTGAGAACGCGAGTCCATGTCAGAACCTTGCCGCCTGGATAGGCAACAACAGCGTCAGCGTACAAACCGGTTTGAAGCTGGGGTATTTGAACAGAATTACCAAAAATTTCGTCGCCGGCACCTCCGTCATTATGCAGGCCGTCATCGGCAAGGACGACAGTCGCGACCGACGAATCATTATAGGTTTTCAATTTGATGGTAACGGCGGATGCGTTGATAGAACGCGCATCTGCGACAAATGAAATTGTCGCCTGGGAGCCCGATGGGGTTACAGAGTAAGTAATTCCCGGCGGAGGTTGACTGAATAAGGTATTGTATTCCTGCTGAGCTATAATATCATTTGCTTTTAAAACGGTGATGCTTGACAGGTAATCCGCCCCCAATCCAGCCAACGCACCAACGACAACCTGCTGTGTATCGCCCGGGGCCATTGTAAAGGGACCCGAGCAGAGCGCCATGCGAACGTCTGCCGGTGGACAAACCGCGTCCGGGCCAATAAAAGTGAACTGGCTCGATGTGCCGGTCGTCGGGTCGCCAGGATAGCAAAACTTGGAACCGCCAGTTACCGATGCAGGAAACGGTATTCCTAGCACGCTTATTAATCCTCTCATGAGGTTGTACCACTGTTGAGCACCCCCCGGACCGTTTGAATGGAGGTTCGGATCTCCGAAAGTTACGTCGCCGTTGATAAAGAATGTGAACGTTGTCATCGGTAAATTCTTGTAACCGGGGAGATACTTTCCCTCGAAAATAGCTGTATCGGTTGCCGCTCCCGGTATTTTTGGACCTTGAAAGAAGTCAAACCCGGCTGACGGCGGCGGGAGTCCTAAACTTGTGAAATTCGCATCCGTCGCTTCACCGTTGTACACATATCCAAGGCTTAGCGTTGTGTCGCAGCCAGTCGCATCATCTCCGGCGAATCCAAGATCGGGATCGGCCCACTGCGAGACGTACATCGAATCTAATTCCACACCGCTTTTGTTGATGAATTTGTAGCTGGTAAAAATGGTGTTGCCCAAAGCTCCGGGCCGGTTATATGCCCAGATCGTGCGCTGCACTTCAATCCCTATAGGGTTCGAACCATATAAGTTCAAGGTTAATATCGGATTCACATCATTCATAACCATCCACTCTGTCTGATCGGCGCCGGGGAAACCGGGTATGTCAATGCTCGGTTCATACATCCCGTCATGATTCACGTCCGTGTACGGCGCCCCTTCGGCTGCCGGCCATTGATTCCAGTCATCCCAGTATTGCTGCAGAAGAGCAGACGCAGTAATACTTTGGTACTGGTTGATATACCCCACCTCGCTGTTCTGCAAAAGAGAAGTCTCAAGAGCTATCGTGTCTGCGTTGGCGGTAGGCCGAATGTCCGGACGAACACGATAAATTCTGCTAGCAGGATTTGATGGATCATCGGGAACGGGGAGAGTGTTCGCAGTTCCGGCGGTCAGTATCCTTCCTCCTTGCAAACCGTGAATATAGGTTGAACCGCCGCAATAGAGGGTGTCGCTCTTGAAGGCTGTCCAGACGAGACCATCTTCAAAAATACAGGTAGCTTGAGTTGAGCCTATTGGGAATTCGAAACCTTCATCATTTGTCGTAAATTGGTTAAAGGATCCGTCTCCGTTGTTTGAATAGTAATTGAAGATATTGTTGATGTCCATTGGACTGTAAACATTGACCGTTGCTGTTTTAGCAAGCGTTGTTGTATTCTTTACGCCGGCAGGTTTTCCCGCAAATGCCATAGTAATCGCGATGCACATGAACAACATGAGAAAGCACAATTGCATTTTAATGCTTTTCATAACAAATCCCTCCTTATATAAAATTACTTGAATTCTTTGTTTTTGGTCCCATGGTTTTGTTGTCTCGAATAGAGCGAAAATTCTTTCGATACGTATAGACTTTTGATGACAATGCAAGATGGTCAGATATTTCAATGCAGCGTGCGATCCCTCCTTCTTTTGCCGGCCCACATAAACGAAAAAACCTCTTTCATTCCGCGAAACGGAAATCCAGAGGTTTCCCAATATTCTCAGTCCAACCGCACCAATGTCCTCCCCATGATTTCGGTTGTTCTAAATCTATTCGGGGATAAGGTACAGCTTTTTCGACTCTATTGTCAAGCTAAGAAAAGAGCCGGCAGCGCCTTAATTAGAACAAAGTCCAAGGGGCTTTTTACCGGGAGCTGAAAATATCGCGCAAATCCCAAGGGGATGGCTTCGCCAAACACTAAGCCGCAAAGAGAATGGATATGTTTCCCTTGCGGCTTAGCGACTTTGCGTGAGCACGCTTCACACCTATCCTAAATTAAGACACTACCAAAAAGCCGCCTCAGAATATCGGGGCGGCTCAGTAGTTCTTACATCTGTTCTACAGAAAACCTAATCTTTTGAAACCTTCACAAGCACAACACCATGCGGTGCAACTGAAGTCTTGAACTGAGCGTTAAACTTCCCCAGATCCTTCTGGCGCCACAGGTCGCGGACTGTGCATGTGCCAGTGAATCCTAGCATTGTAAGATCAGCCGATATTTCTGTTTTCTTCTCTCCCCTGTTGAACAATCCAACGGCTTTTGATCCATTCTCAAGTTCCTTGGACCAGATTTCCAAATCGCCGGAAACTGATACTCTCGCCGCCTGCTTTCCGAGAGGATCCTGATTTACATCAATAACCTCATCGTTTGTAAGAAGACCGAACGTAAAATCGTCAAGCTGCGTCATGTCGCAGCCGATCAAAAGAGGAGCCGAAAGGAGGCACCAGAGACTTATATGAGTATATTGTTCATTGGGCATTAAGTGCGTGGGATGGAGACTCGGGCCCCAGCCGACCATGCCGACGACAAGCATATCCGGATCGTTCCAGTTCCCCGGTTTCGCATATTTCTCGTGGCCTGCCTGGTTGAATCCGATGCCCGACATGCTTTCCCAAGTATCTTCGATATCGCCCGTTGTGCGCCAGCAATTTCCGCCGACTTTTCCCCCCCATTCCCACACATTTCCCATTCCGTACTGGCATAAGCTGAAAACGATATCTCTGTTAACTTTATTGAGAGCGTCCCTCATAACATTATACGGTTTCATAAGATCGTCCAGGCTGGAAGTATTTCCTTTATAAGAACACCAGTCGTATTTCAAATAATCGACTCCCCACTCGCCGTATTTCTGCGCATCTTTTTCTTCATAACCAAAGCTCGCTGTACATCCGCCGCATGTCAAAGGGCCGGGCGAGGAATACACTCCCATTTTCAATCCCTTGCTGTGAATGTATGAGCCGAGCGCTTTCATATCGGGAAATCTCTTATTCGGAATAATAAATCCGTTGTTATCTCTCGGAGCTCCCTGAAGCGTCGAATCGTCAGAGCCAGGCCTGGTTTCCCAGTAATCATCGGTATTAATATATGTCCAGCCGTGATCGATAAGTCCGCTCTGGACCATTGCGTCGGCAGCAGCTTTAACCTTCTCGGCGCTTACGGAACCGGCGAAACAGTTCCAGCTGTTCCATCCCATCGGGGGAGTCAGGGCTATCTGACTGCCGCAGATGACAGTGAGTTTCCGTTCCGCAGAGCCAGCGCTGTTTTTTACTTTTATTGTTATGGTATATTTACCTTCGTTAACAAGCGTGCCGGTAATGATCCCGGTATTTTTATCGAGAGATAAATCTTTAGGGAGATTTTCCGCAGAGTATTCGAGGGGACGAATTCCCGTAGCCGCAATAGTATATTGGACACGGGGCATTGGGTCTCACACCGAATACTCTCGCGCCGTTAATTCTCGGGGCGGCGGACGGTTTAGGCGTAAGAACAACAAACTCGCTTTTTCGTGCCTCTATATATTTATTATGAATCGATTTGATCTGATCAAGACCGAGCGTCGTGGACGCATTCTTTTAAAATTTCATCCGCCCGTTTTTTCTGAAATCTGGCCCACGACGAAGGCGTACTTTTTCGCTACCGGCGATAAATCGCCCGGATTCCAGTCTTCATCCCAGATTTTATCTTTTCGGGTCCACGAAATTTCAAGAGCATCATCCGCTTTTGTAAAATCCCTTTCTATCAGAGACCAGATCAATTCTTTAGGGCCCATTCCGGTAAGAGAGAAAAAGAAACCGGACTCTCCCGAATTGTTGTTGATCTTGAGCAGAAGTTTATTTTCGCCTTTCTTCAGATTCAGTTCGGCATTATCCTGGTTGGGCCTTACCGCGCGGTCGACATCACGGCTAAGAATCAGCGTGCCGTTAAGCCATGCCTTGATTCCATCGTCGCTGCCGAAAAAGCCGCTGATTGTTGTATCGCGATCCGAAGTAATTGTCCGGAGGAGATACGTTGAGATATTGCCGGTAGGCGGCAGGCTGATAACAACGCCATCCTTCCAATCGGTTTTCGGCTCCCATTTTTTATCGCCGTAGTTAACCGTGATATCGGCGTTATTTTCGGGGGGAAATTCTTGTGCGAACGATTTTCCGGGTTCGCTTTGCCATGGTCCGTTTGTATACCAAGGTCCTAAAGCCGGTTTGAATTTTACGGTATTGCTTTTTTCCTCTTTAGCAAGTTCTTCTCTCGATCCGATCAGTGTTTCAATCCAGGTTCCTTTTTTAAGATAGTACTTTGGTGTCTGGGCGAAACTAATCGAAACGATGAAAATAAGAAACAAGGAGGCGATGAAGATCAGTTTTTTCATAGATCTCATATTTGTTGATTGTGAAAGCACGATGCGGCCTTCTCCCAAAAAGTCATTTCTATGAAGAAGGTTTTCTGTCTATCTTGATTGGTGAGTGTTGTGCGGAACAGTGTCGATTCTTTTGAGGATGTCGTCGATATAACTGTTCGCGAGATTTCGATCCTCGAGGTCGACGGCTCCGGCAATGAAATTTCCTTTGTGAACAATCTCAATGAGTCCGTTGGTACTGGTCGCGGACAGAATACCGTTCGACCGTGCTCGTCTCGGTCGCGCCCCCCGGCGAAGTTTTTACAAACTCTCGGAAGGCTGATTCCGCCGCAGCAGCCGAATCGGCAGCGATCACAAAAATGCGGAACGGCTTGCCGGTTCCATAGCGAGCAACGTACGCCTGACGGAAGAACGCATACCCCAGGAAATTCTTTGCGATGTACTGTTCTGAATTGAGAAGTTTTTGCTGCGCAGGAAGGAGATTCAGAATCTCGGGGAGCGTATTACGCTGCTTCAGACGAGAATCCAAAGATTTCGCAATCGTCGTCATGGCATCAAGTGCGTCCTGACCGCGCACCTGCGTCATGATCTTCACATAGTAGATGCCGGTAAGAAAATTCAGGACGCCTTCTTCTCGATAGGCTTGAACGCCGATGTCAATGAAGGTGTACTCCGGATTCCGTTCCTGCGAGTACATGCCGAATGCGTCAACCTCGGAGTCAAACCTGTACAGTTCCACCCTGACCTCGGAATCATTACCCTTCTGGTACCTTCCAATATGCAGGTCGACAAATCCGTACTCCAAAAACAGATCAGCGGCACCGTCGATGATGTCCCAGAGGTTATTTGGATTGTAAACTGTTTCGTCCTCGGCGATCGTCCATCCCCTGAAGGAGGGGAACGATGAAGATGAATCCTGTGCGGAGGCCGGCGATGCAAAAACAATCGAGACCAGGAACATGATGCAAGAAATTGTGTGTCTCATGTGCAAACCATCAGGACAAAAATTCGGACGGTACATCAAGAAGTCGTGTTATGTCTCTGACGCGTTCGGAAACCGGAAATCCTTTCGTGCATTGCACCGTGCACGTTCCGCAGTCTGTACACGGATGTGGAGGAAGGTCCAGACTCGAGAGCAACGAATGCGCCATTTTAATATCTCTGTAGCCATAGGTGTACATATACGCCCGCATAATTTCAGGGAGCGGCAACGCCTTGGCGCAATTGGAAACACACCGGTCGCATCCCGGGCAATAGAGCCCTCCGACGTCTTTTCCGGCTGCAAGGTCTGCACGCTCTTCATTTGTCAGAGAGACATTCTCGTTGACGCTCGCATTCATTGCGAGCTGGTCGAAATTGGTGATTCCCGGAATAGCCGTAGTGACGTGTTCATCCTGAAGGACGAACTTCAATGCGGCTTTACAGTTGATCGGTTTCTTCCTTTCTTTGTCGAGATAACCTCCGGCCATAGTCTTCATCGCGATAATTCCAATACCGGCGTCGGCAGCTTTGGCGATAACACGTTTCATTTCCTGATAGTTATCCTGTCTATAATTCAGGGCGGTCAGAACAACTTCATAGACGCCGCTGTCGATCGCCGCCTGGATTACTTCCGGTTCATTCTTGTGGGTGGACATGCCGACATGTTTTGCCTTTCCCGATTTTTTTGCCTCCCGCACAGCTTCCAGCATGGCCGGAAAGAGGGCGGCGTCGCGAGTCGAGATCCCGTGCACGTACAGAATGTCGACATAATCGAGTTTGAGACGCTTGAGACTCACATCCAGTTTTTCCAAAAACGCCTCGCTTGTAGACCCGGGCTTCAACAATCCCGTTCCGTTATCGACCTCCTCGGGGGGTACTTTTGTTGCAACGATGAAAGAGTTCCTCGGATAATCTTTGAAAACCTCTCCGAGCATTTCCTCGTTTTTTCCACCTTGATACCCATGCGCGGTGTCGAAATGCACCATACCGGTTTTCATGGCCGCAGGAATGAGCGCCGCATTATCGGCACGCATCACACCCATACTGACGATGGGGAGCTCGATTCCTGTAGCACCAAGCTTGCGCTTGATGAGTTTCTTTTCGTCTGTTGGTGGTGCCGATTTGGAATAACTTGCCATTAACTTTGATGTTGACGCGATGAGAGCTCCTGCACCACCGAGTGCGGCTGAGCAGAGGAATTGCCGGCGGTCAAGTTCATTTGTTTTCATATTGTTTTGCTTTCAAGGAAAGAGATAGAAGAGGGACTCTCTAAAGGTTAAAAGAAAATGTGTGTGTTTTCCTTCGCCGAGCTACTGTCGGGCTTTTTACAAAATGGAAGATTATTGCAGCGATTGCGTGTTCTCGCTGATCGTGCAGGGAATTGTTCAGGAGAGAGTTAAGACCGGCACGATGCAGTTATCGTGCAAGGGAGGTGCAAGAATGGAATCCCTTGTCGCGTATGTCGGAGGAATTTAATGTTTTGTCGAATTAAACACAATACAGGACTTTACGCTAAAAAAATCCATCGCTAGTGCCGTTTCCGATATTAAATCTTGTATCATAACCGCAAAGGACGCGAAGATCGCAAAGAAGTTTTCGTAGAAAAAACTAAGAAATCCTCGCGTCCTTAGCGATCTTTGCGGTGAATTAGTTATCGGAAAACACAATATTTGTTTGAGAAACAGCGCTAGATCCATGATCCATAAAATGAATTTTCGAAATTTTTAATGGATCGCTTTATTAGAGACAAACCTTTGTTGTTTTTCCCTCATTTTTTCCTAATTAGATGATAACTACCGGGCGTACCTTTATCATAGTAGACAGTCATATCGACCTCATTATTCTCGGCACTTATTGTCCCCTGTATTCTCAGCGGGATGAATGAATCGCCCAGTGATCCAGGACCTGTATTCATTGACCCGGCAAAAGAACGGCCGGTCAATGTAGCCCATGCAAAAACATCTTGCATGGAGTATGCCGCCCCGTTCATGATCATAATTTCGTCTCCCGCAATACTGAATGTAAACACCCAAGCATTGGCACTTAGATCATCGCGATCAATCCATATTCCGCTCAAGTCTATGGGTTTTTCTGCAGTCTGTTTCTGCGGTTGTTCTTTTACCTTTTGCTTTTCCGCCGATACAGAGTCTTTTGCCCATTTTTCCTGTTTGGCATATAATGGATGTGTGATGGCGAATATTAAAAACGCCGTTAACAGAAGTCTGAAGTTGATTCTCACGTTATTTTCTCCCAGTTCCCCCCGAGTAAGCTTATTGCAAAAATGTACCCGTAATTGGCGGAAGAATCAAGAAAGAAACAGCCCGGGTGATGAGTCCGGGCTGAAAGGTAATGGCGAGCACATTAAATCTATTTCAGCAACATCAATTTTTTCGTTTCAACATAACTTCCCGCAGTGAGCCTGTAGAAATAAACCCCGCTCGACAAGTTGCTCGCATTGAAAGTCACGGAGTGAGCGCCGGCAGTCTGACGATCTTCTACCAATGTTTTCACAAGCCGTCCCAATTCATCATACACCTTCAACGTGACAAGACTATTTACCGGTAAATGATAATTGATCATGGTTCAAGGATTACAAAGGTTGGGATAATTCTGTCGGATCCAGGTTGAATCAATAGCTTTATTCTGAGAGCATAATAGTGTGGGGAAGAGTAAAAGGAGCAGTAGAAAACATCCGAAAAACCCAAATAAATGTTTTAATGGTCGTAAAAGCATTTTCATTTATGATAAATTAGGGATGCCGCTCTTTCGAACTATCATCTGCGGGTGTCGTAGACTGCTAACGAGTGGTGAGAACTCTGTAAATAAGATAACCAAAAACTGCAATGACCGGTGCAGCAATAATAAGTGCTTTCCTCAAGTTCCTTTTGAATGTTATCTCATCAACTTCAAAAAATGGCTTTGAGTCGGAGTTAGATGTCAAGTGGAAAGTATTTTCTTAGCTTTGACTTCGGCTTCAGTCGACACAAAGACATGCCAGCGCGTACCAAGACCCGAAGCTGGAAATGCGGTCATTACACCAGCAAGATTTTCAGTTTGAATATAGAATGGAATATCAGCCTTCTTAAACGCTTCTCGAACTGTGTCAATTTCGAAAACGAACGCCGACGTGTAGAGAATCTTGTGTTTCAATTGATTTACCTGAGAGAATGATGCATCAACGTGCAAGCGCATGGGACTTTTTCCTATTCCCACTCTTCGCTATCAATTTCGCACAGAACGGGGGACAAGTCGTTGAATTTTATTTGTTCGGGCTTTAGAGGCATGATCGGAAAATCAAATTCCGTTACGGGGCCTTTAATAGGAAATCGAAAGTGTGCAAATCTCTTATCTCCGAAATCGATCAAGAAGATAACTTCTGCTTGAAAATTATCCGGCACATTCGATTGTTTGACCGTGCAGTGAACCTTGTATTTCCCGGTTTGGAGATCTTCTAGTTTGTACAGGATATTATATGTTGGAATATTTGTACCGTAAACCCACTGGTTGAAAAACCACGACATATCCATTCCAAAATGTGTTTCAACCGTTCGTTTGAAATCTTCAGTAGTCGCTTGTTTCCCGCAGTATGAAGAATAGAAATCTTTCATCGTTTGCATGAAGATATCTTCATTCATTGTTTTTAGATCGAGCGCCATGATGCGCAACATGTGAAGAACCCATGCGCCTTTTTCATAAACAATAAGATTATAATCTCCTTTGGTGGCAGTACCTCTGAGTTCGGCGTCCAAGCCATATTGGTCCAGCTTCTTGCCCGTTTGAGAATAGAGATTTTCTGCTTGAAAGTATTGCGTTCTTGTAAGTGTTAAGCATACCGAAAAATTTTTTATTGTCGTGCAAAGCCAGTTGCATATACCACAAAGCAGAATATTGTGCAAATGCTTCGCTCAGCCATTGATCATGGTATGTCTTGTAATCGACCCCAACCCCCCACCATTGGTGCGCAATCTCATGCGCGCGAAAAACCTGATCGTTTCCTTGATCCCGCGACTCAAAAAACGTCGCCAACGATAAATGAATCAACCCTGGAAATGCCTCGCCATGGAGGTACGGTATCTCTGCAACGTAAAAATGGGAGAGGTCTATCTTTCCATACACATGCTGAAAAAATTTTATACAATTTTGCACATCGTCAGCAATTTCTTTGTGAGCACCTTCTCCTGCATTAATATATCCGTTCATTTCATATATCGTGATTGGTGGAAGACTATCGGGAATGATAGAGTATTCAGAAAAATTGCCAATCATAAACGATGCGTTGCGAATCGGTTTATTTACGAGCCATCGTGACGTGAAAACCCCATCGGTGGTATCGGTGTGTATTTCAGATCCGACAGATACAAAACTGAATTTATCCGGTACATGGAACGTAAGATCAAAAGTAGTGTACTGCCGCCCATCGACAGGCCGAGGGTACCAGCCAACAGAGCTTTTCAAGAAATACCAACCATATTGTTCTGACACTAGCTTGCCGTGATAAAATATTTGAGCTGTCATTTCCGTATCCAGAGGAAACGGTCGGTCCAGACCCAGCCATACGACATCCGATTCATCGTCTCTCGTAGTGAATATTTTCCTCCCCCTTATCACGACCGAATCGACGGTTAGTTCCGGGTAAAGCCAAAATGCTACCCACTTTCGTGAGGGTTTCTTACTCTTGAATGAAACGGTGCATTGAGAAAAAAACGTGAGGTTAGAAGCAAAAGTATTATTCATTCCATACGACGCTATCTCCACAGATGGTTTCTTCACAAAAGGTATTCTTCTGTCTTCTCTGTAAAATGAACAAACCAGCTCACGAGCATTCCATCCTTTACTGCCGGACGACTCGTAGCTTTCATGCTGGAGGTTGACTTCTTCATCTTCAAACGGGTCTATTTTGTAAAAATATGACCTATCATTCGCGGCACTAATATGTGCGTAGAAGAAATCATTTGGTTCATCTAATAAGAATTCTCGGAATATGTCAAAGTCAAAGCCCGTGTGCGATTCATTCTGGATAAATTTTTCGGAAGATTTTATTGCGGACTTGGTCTCGTTATCCCGGTCACCCGGGGCAAAAATAACCTCGTGCGCCAGCTCGGTATATGTCGAGTCGTTGAAAAGAAGGAAAACGCTTCTAATTTTCTTTTCGAAAGACTCTGTTCCGTAGAATCGGGATAACTGCTTTCGCTCAACCTCCGTAGGCGGATTGCAAACGAATTCGCCGTCTCCAAGAAACAGCAGACCGTGAATACTTCCGTTCACCTGCGATAACGCATAAAGGGTGCCGGACGTAAATGTTAATGTGCCGGCATCCCTCTTCAATTGAATATTTTCAACGCGCGCGATCTTCGTTTCGTCCGCTGTCAGTGAAAGCAGGTCATTCTTGACCTGATCATATTGGCGTGCGGGTGATTGGGCCAATGCGTTCGTCCAAAGAAGCAATAGGATGGGAAAACAGCTTGCGTGAATAATTGTGTTCCAATGTTTTGGCTTCATATGTTCCGTCAGCTTGAACGAGTGGTTAGAACGCGCGCAACGAATTGTTCATAGATGTGATTTCCCGAGAAATATGCGATAAACGACTATAGACCCCAGGAAAAAACCTTGAACCATGACAGTGAGAATGAATATTCATAGTAGGAATGTTCACCGGTGATAGGGAGAATTTTGGCGATGTCCGGATTTCCGATCTTCATAGATATGTTCATGGCTTTTATCGCCGGAATTCGATAAGTATCAAGAAGAAAAATAATCATGGAGAGGGGGGAATACTTTCCAACTTTGAACCAACCGTTTATCATCGCCTACCATCGCGAAAAGTACGATGCCGACAACGACCGATGTCATAAGATACTGGAAGAGGAATGCGATTAAGAATATGAGTATATGAGTTCCTTTATTGGCTTATTCGAGCGCCCTAACTGACGCTCGACCGCTGCAACCTGCAGTTGGTTGCGTCAGCTGAGAACTGGTTAGCCAGCAAGCACATTTGTTGAACTATTTCTAATAACCGAAATAAAAATCTGAAACCGCATCCATCCATCTAAATTGCATTTGATATATGATGAGATTACCGTTTTCAAAAAGATTATTCATATCCTTTACTACAATAGCGTTACCGTTTCCGATGCGGGCAATAACAAGCAAACCGCCTAAAAAAGCGCTCGTTCTTATTGGGTACCCGGGAGTTAAATTGTAGGCGCATATCCATCCATCGTTGCCTATTAAAAGCGTTGTTCCGTCTGAGGTCAAATACCCGGACGTATAACTGTCAGTGTAGGTCAATTCATTGTGAAATGTTCTTATAGCCTGACCAGTTGACAAATCTATGATTTCTAAATCAAGACCAACAGATTGTATATTAACTACCAGTCCATTGGGCAAAAGAAAAATAGGCTTGTTAAAGTATCCACCCATTGTAGTTTTCAGAATAGTTCCGGACTGCCAGTCGAAAAAACAAAGACTATTTCCGCCACCAGATATAAGAGTATCACCGCCATCTGTTAAGAAGATAGATATAGGTGATTTTTGATTACTAAAAATGGACTTTAATAAAGTGCCACTTTCAACACTCCATATTCGGATAAGACTATCTGCGCTTGTAGTAATTAGTTCAGAGCCATCGTTTGATATCTCCATATCTACTACCGGACAAGGTAAAACAATTTTTTGTATTAAATGTCCATCCATTGATGAATACAATGAAAATGATCCGGCTGAAGTATCCATCAATCCAAGAGTCTTGCCGTCACCGCTAAGTGCGATTCGACCAATATTTTGACTTTGTGGGAAAGTATGGCGACGTATTCCAGTATTGACATCCCATTTAGTTATTGCGGCGTCATTCGAACAGAATAATACGGTAGAACCATCTCTGCTTACTAACAACGAGCCGTGCGAATACCCGGGAGAGTTTGCCAACTCTCTGACGAGATGCGTCGAGGCGGTGCCGTAAAATGCCCTTATAATGTTAGAATAATGCGATTTGTTGTACTGCATAAAATTTCGAACTCTGTAATAATAACTCTTGCTATGATCAACTGCATGATCAGAGAATGTTGTCATTGAACCACGTACTGTTCCCACAGCTGCAAAGTTTATACTATCGGCGCTTTTCTCTACAATTGTTCCGACAAGCGTACTGGAATTATTGACCCATTGAATATTTACACTGTCCGGAGAATTTCCATTACAAGTTAGATTACTCGGAGGCGAAAACGAAACAAAAATTGATGCAGTATCATAAAAGCTCAAGGTGCCGCCCTTCGATATGGCGCGGACTCGGTAATAGTATGTTGTATCGGTAAGAATGATTGTTGTATCGTGGAATGTTGTGACATTTGCCGATGTCTCACCAATCAGATTAAAAGTTCCAAAGGTTCCTGTTCCACGTTCGATTTGAAATATCTGTACTAATGAGGAAGTGTCGTGCCAGCTAAGAGTTCGGCCGATTTCGCTCACGTTTGCAACCGATAACCCGTAAGGATTGATAGAAAGTCTGCACCAGCTTACGACATTTGAATTTGCAGTTGTCCTGGGGCCAAACATTGCGTGTACCCGAAAATAATATGTTTGTGTCGTATCGAACATCGTTCTTATAGTCCCCGATGTGTCGGCTGCACTCAGATTGTATAAAAATGAATATATTTTCCCGTCAAGGCTTTCTTCAACGACGACAGCAGATGCCGCTTTCTGATTCATTCCATCAACTTTGTAGTTTGCATTCCATTTGAGCGTCAATGAAGTATCTGTTATTGAGGCAATCTGAAGATTGCTCGGTGGTGTCAATGAAACATCCGGATCAAACGGATTGTTGAGTTCGACCGTCCGATTGCACGCGGCGATAAAGGAAGAGCTTAATAATAAAGCGATAATCAGGGGATTATTCATATTTTTGCATTCCATTTTTTTTCAATGGCTTATTTGCTATAAAGACTTTCAATTAACCACGAAACAGCAAATCCTCCGAGAGCACTAAAAGCAATAATCGAAGAGGTTTTGAAGTTAGACTGATTTGTGAATATGTGACTCCGTTTGCCACTGATAACATCTGGCATGGTTGCGTTATTGTAATCGACCGTGTATTGATTGATTCTGATATTGAAGTAGGCCATTACGGCCGCACTTCCACCGAACGCCGCCCCACATATCCATTTGTATGTAGCCCATTGTTCTTGTTTGTATTGCAGGTATGAATCGGATAACAACTCAAAAGAAATGTCTTTCTTCCAATCCCCTTCCACACTGATATTTTTCACAACACTTTTAAACCCTCCCCTCGTCGCAATGATATCATAACTGCCTAAAGAAAGACACACAGCAATTGGAACCTTCCACACCCCGATTGTATCAGGGACTATTTGATCTGTAATCTTAACGCCCGGATGGATTTCAATTTTGTTTACTTGAATGAACATGATTGACACATCACTTGCTTCTTTCGGAATGGCTATGATTTGTACTTTGCGAAATTGTTTATTTGTGCTGTCCGATTCATTCAGAGTGCAAGTATCTTTTAGAATGCTTGCAGAAGCGGAATCTATTCGGTTCGCCGACCAAATTACAATTTTAACGCGGGAGGTATCTTCTGTAGACCTTAACTCGGTCGCAAATGACACCGGTGTAGAACTAATAAGGAGAATTATTGAAAGGTATGATTTAAGGTTATTCATGGAATTATTTTTAAATTGACCCCATCGGTTAGTTTGTTTTTGCCAGCCTATCGTCGGAAATCAATTCTTAGACTACACCCAGCAGGCATGCATTGACATTTGTTAAGATAGGCCGCACCCCGCGTGAAGTGATATGATTGGAGGGATTGTCCGGTAGGCATGAGACCACCCCTTCGTGGAATCTCTGGGGCAAAATTACTGCAAATCGGATACAAATGCAAACAGTTGGATGGACCTCTACTTCAACAGCAAAAGTTTCTTCGTCTCGCTATATGTTCCTGCCTGCAAACGATAAAAATACACGCCGCTTGAAAATGCCGCCGCATTCCATTGTCGTGTGTAACTTCCAGCCTGCAATTCTCCTGAGACAATCGTTGATACTTCTCTTCCTACGATGTCAAAAATCTTTAACGATACGAGTGAGCGAGAGGGAAGCGTGAATGAGATGGTGGTTGCGGGGTTAAATGGATTCGGATAGTTCTGAAAGAGCTGGAAGGCATCCGGCGCTGCTTTCGGCGCGTTCGTGACTTCAGTGATCGTTTCGGCAAATGATATGAGCTCTCGATATTCATTACCCCCTACGATCTTTACTGGACCGACGTTCGAAAGAAACATGTCTTCAGAACCGACTTCGGTACTCGAATTTTCTACTGAGACAATGACTTCCGGAAAGTGATATTTGCTGCATTGATATGAGCCGCTTGGAGTGGAAATAAGTTCATTGATCGAATCAACGGACATCGGGAATGGCACCAACGAGTCTGCATAGCCCGTCCAGAGTTCGTACGCTGAAATTGTACTGTTCCTTCGATACAGCCGGATATTTATACCGTAGAACGGCTTCTTTAAAATTTTGAATATACGTGTAAATGCCGTCTTGTCTAACGGTCATTAACTGATCGCCGTTGAAGTCAGATCGCACAAGAAACCATTTTTCGCCATTAAGCAGTTCCTCACCTACCACTGTTTGCGCGACGGTATCTCCCTGAATAACAGTATTAGGGAATTGATACCATGTTCGATACATCCACCTATTACCAACCTTTAGTGGATAGATCGGCGAACTAATGCCCAGCGAATCTTCTATTTCGTTTTTGCTTCTTCCGCAAACAAGGTTTAGCTGAAAAGATAATTCGTTCCAAAGATTCCATGTTAACAAATACGTTCCTGGTTCAATTGGCGAATTAAAAATGTCCGCCATGGAATAGCCACTACGATATAATACCGCCGATTGATTAGGGCTGACTACAACATTATATATGAGATTACTTATCACTGTTGGTCCGCCTGATATTGTTATGCCCTTGTCGTTCACTAGCGACCATTTATAGAGATAATCGCTTACAGGGATCGTATCGTTTTGAGATGTCTGGTTGAATGCCGTCAGCGTCATACTCAATGTATCAAAGATTCCCAATGTATCGTGAGAAACCGCAAACGTAAATACAATGCCATTGAGAGTATCGCTCGTACTCAATGAAGATTGAGAGAAAGCTAATGGAGCCACAGGATTGCTGCTTCGAGCGGTACTAATAAAAATCAACGTTGAAAGGAAAATGAATTTGTAACGCATAGTTTTTCTCCTTGCGCCTTAACGAACCGGAGCCACGAATCGCCAACTTATTCATAGACGTTGCCTACTTAATCAGCATCAATTTCTTCGTTTGGACAAAACTTCCCGCACTAAGCCTGTAGAAATACACACCGCTCGACAAACTGTTCGCATTGAAAGTAACCGAGTGAGTGCCGGCAGTCTGACGATCATTGACCAATGTTCTCACAAGTCGTCCCAATTCATCATACACCTTCAATATAACGAGAGTGGTCACTGGTAATTGATAACTGATGACTGTCGATGGGTTGAATGGATTTGGG
>CAWJKX010000135.1:0-15008 GCA_963843065.1 uncultured Bacteroidota bacterium | reverse complement strand
AATTTCCTTTTTTGCCGATCTGGTAGAGATGCAAGCGGGCAAGTGCGCTTTCGAATTTGTGACGAGAATCTGCATCCTCATTCAGAATTTTCGATGCTGCAACAGCTTGTTCCAGGCATGCCCTGGTCATCGCTAAATCCGCAGTGCCACCATACAACGTAGCCCCATGATATCCTGATGTTGTAATATATTTGTTTTCAGGTGAAGTTGAAGGCATAGTGATTAACTTTCCTTCCTTGTCGTAAACTAACCATTCGAGGCAAAATTGAGCAGCGCCGCGCATAATTTCGTAGGCTTCGTTCTTCAAAAATTCCATATCGTGGGTAAATAAATAATGCTCCCACAAATGGGTGCTTAACCATGCGCCCCCCATATTCCAATTAGCCCAGACCGGATCACCTCCGCCAAAATCGCCAACCGGGTTACTCATGGCCCAAATATCTGAGTTGTGGCAAGCTGCCCATCCATTAACCCCATAAAAAGTTCTGGCCGTTATTTTTCCGGTTTCTGAAATATGTTTTATAAAACCCAGCAACGGCAGATGCATTTCAGAAAGGTTTGTATTCTCGGCAAGCCAGTAATTTTCTTCTACGTTAATATTTGTCGTATAATTGCTGCTCCAGGGGGGACGCAGATAGGGATTCCATATCCCCTGTAAGTTAGCCGGAACACCCGGTGTGCGCGAACTGCTGATCAATAAATACCTTCCATATTGAAAATATAAAACTTCCAGGTTCTTGTCTTCTTTTCCTTCGGCATAGCGTTTAAGGCGTTCGTCGGTCGGCAAATCAGGAGCTTCTGTTTTGCCGAGGTGTAAACGTACCCTGTTGAAAAAGTTCTGATAATCGAGTATGTGCGCTTGCTTCAGTTCCGTGTATGGTTTGCTATAAGCGTTGTATAATTGGTCATGCGCTATGATGGCATTATTCAATCCTTCTGTTGCCGGGTTTTTATCATATCCATTAAAACTTGTGGCGACGGAAACAAAAATCAACGCCTCGGTACCCTTGCTGAGCGATAGCGCACTATCGGTCGTTGTTATAGTTCCATCAGTATTTTTTATTTTCACAATTGCTGAAAACTTTGTGCCTTTGCTTTCGTCGAAAATTACAGCATTAGGTATGTTTCCAAGGTAGTCGGGTTTTGCCTGAATGGCCGCAAAACCAATGGCATTGAGTTCGTTTTCCGACGTGGAAATTTTATATTTCAACAAACTTTCAAATTTTATGTCGAAATGCAGGGCTCCTTTTTGACTGCTTGTGAGCCGTATTATCATAACCCGATCGGGATAAGAAACAAAATACTCGCGGGAAAATTTCACATCGCCTATGTCATATTCCACTTTGGAAATGGCATTGGCAATATTTAATTCACGATAATATTCTTTGGGGCTGCCGTTATTGTGAAAGTTGATATACAGCGTCCCCAGTGGTTCGTATGATTCCGAATATTTTCCCTGAAGTTTTCGGTTTAGTGTGTCGGCTAATGGATAATTTTCATTGTTCAGCGCTTTCCGAAGAAGAGGGAGAATTTTGTAGGCATCGGGATTCATATTGGCATTTACCGGCTCGCCCGACCAAAGCGTAGCGTCGTTCAAATATATTTTGTCGGAACCGACGCCGCCAAACACCGATGCCCCCATTCTCCCATTGCCAAGCACTAAGCTCTCTTCAAAATATCGTGCAGGCTGATGATACCACAAAGTATTGTCAGATTGAGCAAAAGAATTGTTTCCAACCGCCAAGGTCAGGGATAATGCAAAAAATATTATAAATCTTTTCACAAGTTAGAATTGTATAAATTATTTATTGGGAGATGTTTTGTACAGTCCGAAACTGAGGTGCGTAGTAAAAGTAGAAGCTATATCACAATGTCCGGTCCGGTCATTCTGAGTATCCCGGCGTTTGGCCTCGGACGACAAAGAATTTCTTTTTTTGTTTCAGAATTAGCTTAAGTGTCGTTACCGTACAAAGTAAGGGGATGGAGAGTGCAAAGTAGATATACCAGACTTATCATGAGGTGTGTTTTAGGCTCCATAAGATTGATTCCTTCATAGAGTGCTATTGTTAGCGGAACAACAATTACGAGTACAGGCAACGCTCGTTTTTTCAGACCAAGAAATTCTGCTTCCCAAGCTGAGAATGCTAAATTTGCGGGCCGGTTTTTTGTTGAATTATGTGTTGATGCCGGGTTACTATGCAACAGCCCGCCATGATCTCAGCATGACTGCTATAGCAATTTTAGCTTTTGAACTATTTTTTCCGGATCGTATTGTAGTTTCGGAACATCAATTCATGAAATCTTTCTCTGAGGGTTTTCGTATTTTCTCTTACCTACTATTTCGGATGCTTTTCTTCCTTACGGTTGGTTGTTCCATCGCCTCTGTAGGTCAGTGTGATGCTTTGGTGTTCATACGAGGGACCTAAATACTCCAATTCGATAGAATTTTTTACTTCCGAACCTTCAACCCGAAAATGCCAAAGATGGAGGATTCCTCCAATTGGGTCATCAGTTGAGTTGTCAGGATTTCCATATTGTTGCGCGAGAATTTCTAGGATGGCGTAATAAGTGTCGGCTGACGGATCTTTGAATGTCAGCCTTGCCATTTTGAACTTCGAAACGGAGTTGAATTGACTTGTTAAACTTCCACCTAAACAACATGTGTCAATAACATAGCCATCCATAGTAAGGCCTGTAAAAAAATAAAAAGGCCAGGACACTTTCTTGCTCTGGCTGGCGTCATGTTTCTTGACAAATTTCACTCCCGGTTTACCAAGCATAATCTTTTTGGCACTCTCCATGGACGAACCGAACCGAATATCAAGTGCGCCATTAAGTTCTGGTTGAGCGGATAATGTATTTACGTTGAGGCAAAAAATGAAAAATAGAAAAGCATAACATCTTCTTCTCACTGTAGTCTCCTTATATTGGAACAAAAATGACAGCGATGCTCGATCGTTGTTTATTGATCATCGCTCTTTTGAAATCGTCGAAAGCTGGTTTCGTAAGTGAAAACGACGGGTGGGCCTGCGTTTGCATTGTAATCTTTTCCATCGTGAGCAAGTTTATTCGCAGCGACCCAATGTTCGAAATATCCTGACGTTTAAATAGCTCAAATTCAATAAAGCGGTATTGAGCTAAACCCTTTTTCTGATACGGATCATCAGCAAAGATAATGAGGAATTGTCTGGTAAGTTTACGAACGCCCCACTGTTGCAAAACTACTGCTATTCAGATAAAAATGCAACAGCCCGGATGATGAGTCTGGGCTGTTTGTGATGGCGGGAAACTTTTCATGATTACTTCAACAACAACATCTTTTTCTCGCTTGTGAAGCTGCCGGCAGTAAGGCGATAGATATACAAACCGCTGGCAAAATTTCGGGCGTCAAAGGCTACACTATGCGAGCCGGCGGAAAGGTTTCCGTTGACGAGCGTCGCCACTACCTGACCGAGCGTGTTATAGACCTTCAACTGCACTGTCGATTGCTGCGGCAGTGAGAAGTCGATCTGCGTTGACGGGTTGAAAGGGTTGGGAAAATTCTGTGAAAGTTCGAAGGAGGATGCAACACCCGTAACTTTAGGTTGGACGAAAACCCGGGGGCCGCCGAGTGAACCATATCTGAACATGATGGTGCTCAACTCATTGGCGTGAGCCGCGGCATATGCGGCATTCAGTGTATCGTCCCAAATTAGCGACCCTACCGGGAAGTCGTCGATCGTTGAGACAACAGACGACTGACTGAAATTCTCCGTCAGATCGGTGAACTTTGAAATCCCGACCTGATCTCCGGCTGCGAGTACCGGTAGACTGGGTTATACCGTCTGTCTTCACACCGCCGGCAATACCGGGAAGGGTTGCCGGGTTGTAGTCGCCGTAAATGTACGCGCTGCTGGTAATGGGAGGTCTCGTGGGAAACCTTGGATCGCCATACTGGTTCTGATTCCATTCCGCCATCATCGTCACAACGGCTGGAGTCATGCCGTACGAAATGGGGCTGGCTGAAGGCGTTATGGTGCGTTCTTCAACCATCCCGCCATACGGCGGTCCGTACTCTGCAAGCAGCATTTGTGTGTGAGCGTTCTCCCACTCGCCGGGGATATTTTCTACCCTTTGCGGACTCGGATAGAACCATCCAAGATATGATGGAATCGAGCCGTACGGTTTTGGAGGAGTGCCGGTGTCGGCCAGGATGTAGGCAGAATTTTGGTAATAGCCTTTTATCAGGAGCGAGTCATAGTAATTGATGTTATTCGAAACGTAAACCTCCAGATTCTTGAGGTCAAGCATTGACGAATAGTGAGTTGAATCGCCCGGTGAATTTTCGAACTTAGGCTGGACGACCACCCCGACAGCGGCACTTACCGAGTCAATGATTATCGTGCTTGTAAAGAATTTGTTAGGATCCTGGCCGTTGTTCGTTACGTTTGAATCTTCACCGACCCAGTTCTGATTGATGAAAATATTATTCGTGACGAGAAATACCCGGTGATACGGTGAGAGAAGCCAGTATTTTTTGTTGTTGATGATCGTGTTATGGTTGAAGTACGCGAAGTCGGTCAGTTCATTTTGTTGCAGGAATGTAAGGCCTCCACCGGTGATCGTGTTGTTTTCAACCCACAACGTATCTATCGGATGCTTGCATTGGAAAACTCCTGATCCCCACCACTGACTCGGTTCGAACATATTTCGGAAATACGAGTTGGTGATGAAGAACTTCGCTCCATACGGCCATCCGCCGATTGCGCCTGTTTCGTTCGTGCAATCAAAAATATCGGTGTTGCAAAATTCGAACAAATCATTATCGAGGATCAACTCTTGCGCATGCTGGCTCCTCGTGCCGCAATAGAAGAGCTCGGATTGAATGTTACCAGTCCATTCCATAACCTGCCAATGAACATTCACAATTTTAATACTGCCATAGACCATATTGGATGGAACAGCTCCGGCCGATGGCACTATGATGATGATTGGTTTTGTCTTTGCCGATGGGTTTTTCGGATCGGGAACGCCAACGATTGTCAAAGTACCGGTCGGATTGTTGTAGTAGATCGGAGTCGTTTGATAATAGACTTGGCCTTCATACAGCGCGTACACCGCAATCGGATTTTTTCTCGCTCCGGAGGCGGTAGTATCATTATCGATTGTTGAATCCATCACTCCGATAAATCCACTCCCCGCAAAATCAGATCCGGAGATATAGCTCGTATCTCCGCTTATTTTCACCTGAGCAAAAGATATGCTTGAAATTACCAAACACATTAGCATGGAATACAAAATCTTGGTTTTCATTGGACCCTCCGGTAATGCCGATTTATTCAATACTCACGAACGGGATAGAGGGGATGTCAAGTGCTCGAGGACATTGATCTCCCTCACAAATGACAAAACCTCTTCCATTCCGCAAAACGGAAATCCAGAAGTCTATTAATATTCTCAGTCCAACCACACCATCGCCCTCCCCGTTAGATTGGTTTTCATTCTCTCTGTAAAAGTACGCCGATTCCGTTGTATTGTCAAGCCCCCCTAAAAAGCGGTAGTGGGGTCTTTTGAATTGGATTTATGGAGTGAAGGATGCCAAGCACACCGTTGACCCTTCGACTTCGCCGCGACGGCTCATCCTGAGCAAGCGGAGCGCGTCGAAGGAGAACGTCGCGGCTTCGCTCAGGGTGAACTCCTTCCTTAAGAGACCATTAAAAGCAAAAGACCCCACTACTCAAAAAGCGGTAGTGTCTTAATTAGAACAAAGTCCAAGGGACTTTTTACGGAGAGCTGAAAATATCGTGCAAAAACGCTAAGCCACAAGGGAAACATATCCATTCTCTTTGCGGCTTAGCGACTTTGCGTGAGCGAGCTTCACACCTTTCCAAAATTAGGACACTACCAAAAAAGCATTGTGCAATGGAGATCGGTCCAGGCCAAATCCCCCTTAGGAATGTTCAGCCCCTTCAGCTCATCAAGAATAACTCATTTATCCCTACTCGCGAATATGGATCCGAGCACTCGAATCGAGGTCCAAAACAATCTAATACTTCCGTACAAGAAAAATGCGACACATTCAAATCTTGTATCGCATTTTAAAGGAAAGGATTAATATCTGTGAAGATAAGTTAGCTCAGCCTCGAATATTCAGCGGCATCTGACTGCTGATAAATTCGCTGGAGCGTCCACTTTACTCCGTTGTACTGCAAGATCGCAACCATCGTTACCTTAAATCCGTTGTAGGTTCCAGTTGAAGTCACTCGCATCTGCGTTCCCGAAAGGCCGACCGGCTGATCTGATACGTATGTCGCACTTCCGCCATTGAAGTTCACTGTGCTCGAAGGGAAAACAGCCGATGCGTTGCCTCCGACTTCTCCCAGGGCAAACTTTACGCCGGCATTTGAAATTTGTCGTGCCTGGTCGTGGAAGGCTTGTGACTGTGCCACATTGTAGATAGACTGGTCTGTCGACGTAAAGAGCAACGTATACATTCCGATGATTACGTATGTGCCAAGACCTACGATGATCTTTGATATTCCCACGTGCATCCTATGTTTTTTCTGCCCTTGAATTGTATGTAAGCTACTCAACGCCTTAAAAAAAGCAGTGCTGTAGATCACGTATTTACGAAACTCCGGTGAAACGGGAAAATGGCTGGATGTCATTAAAGTGCTATCCCTTGTGAAAGATCGCACGGTTACGGTTTTAGCCCCATTCCTCACGAACCGGCCTGGGCCATCAGGATGGTAACAGCGACAATGGGGCCCAGAATGAGCCTTAAACAAGGGTGTTACAGGATATCCAAGGAGCGGCTTCAATGGAAGTGAAGTGCGACAAGATAGTAACGAACAGCTACAAAAATACGACAAAAGTGCACGCAGGTATAGTCTTGGTCTCATTCTGGATATAATTCCATACAAGGCAACCATCTTTCCATCGCGGAATGCTTTGATCCGTTCATTTTCCAGTAGCTGAAGAATCGCCGATGTTGCATTCGTTGCATTTACGCTCATTATCGCATACATTAGCAAAAGTTTGTTGAGCAGGGGGAAGTTTGCCGGCGTTTTTGATTGCAATGGGGGCTGTGACCCCGTTTGATTCTTTACAGGACTAATACAAAATGGGAAAATTTCTTTTCGTCGCTGCGCTAGCATATTGCCTCATTGCGGACATAGGACTAAGCGGACGCAAATGGTATTCGCGGGAGGTAATATTCTCAGACTGGCGCAGGATTCCTCCAGTCGATTATTCGACAAACGTCCCGGTATCGACCTGGTATTCGGGCCACGCGGCAAAATACCTTCGCGCTGTGAATTTACAGCAGTTTCTTGCTGAACCAGATACGGTTACACTCGGAATTGATTATTATGCCCTTACCTCTGTTTCAGGAAAGATTGCTTCGGGATTTCATTTTCAATGGGAAACTGATTCGCTAAAAATTGGGGGCGTATTAGTCGCTAAATCTATTCATGGTAAAATAATTATTCAGGGAAGATAATGAAACAGACAAAAGACTTTGTCAGGAAATTGCGATTGAATTCTAACAGCAGCAAATATCAAAGGCGATCACTGACGGCAGGGAGACTTCGTGCAGATGTTTCTTGATTTGAGCAGCGGTCTTTCGTAAATTGATACGGCTCAATTGAGAATCCCGACACAAATAAAAGACTTTGCAATTGTTGGTCGGTTGCTCAGTGCAAAAGTGCTCACGATAATTTGATTCCCCGCCCTTGTAGTTCAACAGGATAGAACGGGAGTTTCCTAAACTTCTAATCGCAGTTCGAGTCTGCGCGAGGGCACATTTACTAATGCTGTGAACGACCGTAACCGGTATCATTCTTCTTCCGATCGGGGTTCCTCCAACGAGACCAATCGTTAGCCCGTGTTCGATATCTCACAACATAGAGATATTCTTTTACCGAAGAGCATTCCATCATCGGGCCTCAACATTCACTGAGCGACATTCCTCTAGTTCGTAATGCCTTTCCAGGCAAGGAATATTCTATTTTACCGCCAAGGCGCAGAGAGCGCCAAGAATATTGTTGTCCTTTATACTCACAACGTATCGGCGTGCTTGGCGCCTTGGTAAACAAAAATGCAAGTTTATTTAATTGACACGGCACTAGATTATTGATATCCCAATGCAACTGAGGGATTTTTGCAGATATGTACCAGCATTCCGGCAAGTAGGTGCGAGCTCGGAATTCGGGCAACAGGGATGGTTCGGTTAATGTCTTAGGAGTGTGTGGTAAGGCTTAAACCCAAGCAGGGTGACAGAGTCCAAAATATGTACCTACAGTTAGACATGATGCAAAAGAAGGTAAAGTGAAAATTAGAGTGCATTGCGATCTGCGACCAACTGTATCCGAAATACTATAAACCGAGAAAAATTTATGTTGATTGTTTTTTTCCTTGACTTTATATCGTTCGTTCTACTTATTGGATCTTTCTTATTTCTCCAGAGAGAAAAAAAACGTTTCTATTCTCTTAAGCCGATACTCCCGGCATTTTTGCTCATAGCGATAGGCCGGATTTGCGACATGGCTGTGGAGCATCCGACCTTTCGTCTATCGAATCTCTTAGGCGTGTCAACGTTTCCAATTGAGCTTGCGTTTTCGATCTTAGGGAACATCACCGACGTTGTGGGTATCTGCTTTCTCATTTATGGCTTTGTGAAAATTCTTAAATATGAAGAGACTGAAAGAAAACGCATTCAAGAACTTGAAACCCTTCTTCCTATTTGTGCCAATTGCAAGAAATACCGAAATGAAGGAGGAGAATGGTTGCCGATCGAAAAGTACCTGGTTGATAATGGTCCCCATAAATTATCTCACGGTATATGTCCTGACTGTCTTCAACTTCTCTATCCCTCCTACGGCGGAAGACCAAACTCCAAAAAGTAACACGAGCAGGGGGGAGACAATGAACCTTCGCGCTGAAAACAACCGATCAACCAAAGGAGGGACAATGCTGCATGCGATACTTGAGATGGACCAGCTCCTGAACCCTATCGCTTGACGAGACCGAGTGGCAAAAGTGGCTTCCCGTACAATTCATTCAACACTTGTGCTATTCCGGTATATGCTGCTGAAAGTCCGCAGAGGATCCCTTCAAACCCAGCGAATTGTTTAAGCGGTGCGTTGTCTGTGGCATCGCCGATTGCGAGAAGAAAAAAGAGGATTGTCAGCGTTCCAAAGACAACTTGCAGTGCGCGGGACAATTTAAGTGTACCGGCGAACATCAACAGTGTGAAAACTCCCCATGATGAGAGAAAGCAGATCATCCCCGTTTTTGAAGTAGCTTCCCCCAAGCCCAATTTCGGCATAACAATGAGCGCCACCAGAATAAGCCAAAAAAAACCGTAGGAAGAAAATGCAGTCATTCCAAAAGTATTATTTTTCTTCCATTCCATTATTCCCGCCATAATCTGGGCCAATCCTCCATAGAATATTCCCATCGCCAAAATCATTGAGTTGAATTCATAGAAACCTGCGTTATGAAGATTCAACAATACCGTTGTCATCCCGAACGCCAGCAATCCTAGCGGCGCCGGGTTGCCGGTAGTGTCTTTTATTTCATATCGTGCGATGTCGCTCATGGTTCATCCCTTCCGATGGTTGAATGATGAGGTTTGAAAAAACTATTTTCCGGATGGTGCGCCAGTTACATAATTTTCACTTCCTCGTTTTCGAGGGAGATTGCATTCCCGTAGATGGGCTAATGATGAGGCCGAGCAGTTCGGGAATTGAAGGATCTTGCTCCAAATACGGGTATCGTTCGCCGCCATGATAGCTCACTGAGTACGTTTTGAAGAATTCGCCGTTGGCGGCAAGAAGATCGAGCGGCAGGGAAGAAGCTTTACCAAGCTTCAAGGCATCCCGGATAATATCCTTCGAATATTTTCGTTCGTTTACGGCAATCAATTTCATGCCCGGGGCAAGGCCGGCTTTAAACGCGGGCGTTTCGGGAATGACATCGACTATCGTTCCGTCTTCTTCCACAAGAATTCCAAGAGAAAAACGAAGGTCGGTGATCTTCCTAGCTTCCTCAAAGGATTTTTGCATTTCATTCATCGTATCTCTGTACACCAATTTCCATCCGCTCTTTTCGATTCCGCCCAGCGGCGCGCGAGGGGCAAGTGATTGCAGCCGTGTGGTAAAGAATGTTTTCCAATCATATGGAGCAACCTCGTTCATCACCGCCACGACATCTTCAAACATATACGGTTTTACCTCCGGGCCGTTATTCTTTCCACCGTGGAAGATTTTACAGAAATCGTCGAGCGACTTATTCCCCTTCGTGAGCTGTCTGATCGTTACATCCGCTTCCAGCCAGATAAGATAGCCTTCGTCGTAGAAATCAACATCCCTTCGCCAGGAATCCCAATCGGGTCTGGTGTTGTACAACAGCTCCGCTTCGTCGTCCGCATCCTGCAAGGGACGCCATGTTCGACCGGGGCGATTATCCATTGTGGCCGCAACAAGCGCGAGATCATCCCGGAATTCTTCGGGAGAGAAGAGGCCGGAGCGGGCGGTCAGAATCGCGCCCAGGTATTCCGTGAGTCCTTCATATACCCAAAGAAGGTCGTCTTTCATAGGGCTCGAATAATCGCCCGTCGCAAGTCCTAATGGCCTGCGAAACTTGCCGTTCCAAGAGTGCACAAATTCATGCGGCAATAATCCTGCTCTCACCCTGTACAGGTCTTGGTCAATCAACGATCGCTCTGCAATCCGGTCGTCGCTGCATTGATGATGTTCAAGTCCAAAATGAGCAACCTGGTCGGAGAGCGTGTAAAGGAAATCATAATGGTTGTAATGGTGCGTGCCGAAGAGTGCGTTCGTTTCGATTACGAGATGTTTGTAGGCAGTGATCTGTTCCGGGCTGATATTGAGTGCGGCTTCATTGTCGCTAATGATGTCGAGGTAGTGGGGAACGCCCGACGGCGGAGTCAAATCAACCCGGCGCAGGTAAGTGCCTGTAAGGAGAGGCGAGTCGATAAGCATCGTCAGCGAAACCGGGGCGAAACTGATGGAATTATTCGTTTCACTTTTTGTTGTGAGCGCTGAAACAAATTTCCAGCCGGCAGGCACCGTCAGGCTCGGAGCGACGATGATGTCATCCGGCCGTGCTGAAACGGGATAAACAATCACCTGATTCCAACTCAAGACGAGAAGCTGTGCGGTAGAAGATGCTCCGGAAGAAAAGCCCCCCTCTTGCGGTGGAAGAATGAAATCAAACGAAACGTCAACCCGGCCGATTCCCGGCGGAACTTCACAATGAATGGCAAACATTTCTTCAAGGTCGCGCCTCCACGGAATTGATTTTCCGTTGCCTGTAATTTTTAAACCGGCCATATCGATGACGGGTCCGGTCGGACCGTGTTCACCCGGAATCCATTTCGGATAGAAGAGTGTCAAAGAGCCGGCGTGGACGGAAATCGATTCCCGCGTGTGCAGTATTTTTCTGGGTGCTTCCGCTGCATCGACAGTAAGGGTTATGGATGATTGTTCTGTCTGCGAGAGAGTTATTTGCAAAGCAAGAAGCAGCAATGCGGTCGAAATCTTTGCGCACAACAAAAAAAATCTTGATGTCATTTCTCTCCCTTCAATTATTCCTAGAAGCCATCTCAAAAATGGTCTTGTGTTAGCCCTTCGACGCGTCCCCCCTTTGGGGGACTTGCTCAGGGTGAACAAGTGGCGCGTTCATCCTGAGTAAGCGAACGGAGTGAGCGCATCGAAGGATCAAGTGACATGTTTTTGAGATAGGTCCTAAATAGATTAGAGTAATTTCGGATCTGGATTAAGGATTGAAGCCTCATATGCAATTCGCGGCTGGAATATAGTTTTACAAATGAACGAGTTACCTCAGTTTTGAGATTCAGGCATATTCCATTTGTGGAGAATTGGAGGGAGGAGTGGCGTTTGTGGCGATACTCCAAATCTCCGTTTGGCGTCGATTATATACCAAATAATATAATGAGTTGCAAGTGAGGTTGTGTTACAGGTTTGACCATCATCGGTTGGTCGGGTATAATGCCGGTCCCGCTATAGAATGATTTCGACCTGTAAAACTTATATTGCAAGTAATTTGAGTATCAAAACCTCGGAGATGGCAAATGTGTGCAACGGGGGAAACCGATGCGAGTGCAGGGATACTTTTGCAATCCGTCATTAACGACAAAACCCCGTCGAACGGCGGGGTTTTGTGAAAGAGGAGATAATTATTCGCAACCATAACGGATTGCTCATCCAACGACACGAATTACTTGAGAACCGTCAGCTTCTTCGTCTCGCTATATTTTCCAGCCTGCATCCGGTAAAAATACACACCGCTCGGCAAATTTGATGCGACAAATACTGCCGAGTAATATCCAGCGCTTTTGCGCTCATTCACTAATGTTCTTATTTCTTTTCCGAGCATATCGTACACCTTCAGCGTTACAACGCCGCTAACCGGCACTTGATAGCTGATGATCGTAGTCGGGTTGAAAGGATTGGGGTAGTTTTGAGAAACATCGAATTTATCAGGAATACCGGTACCCTTTGATCTAACTCCGGTCAATGTCAAGTTGACTTCATTAGAGTAGGCCGACGTTACGTTGGAGTTATACCCCCTTACGCGATAGTAGTAATCATTACCGGGAGCTCCTTTTGTATCTGTATAGATAGAAACGTTGGCAGCGACGGAATCTATCACTGCGTAGGTTCCGGAGGAACCAACCTTCCTTTCTATATAATATCCAAGCTCACTATTTGAATTATCCTGCCATGTTAACTTGATTTCTCCTCCCGCGATTTGACTGGCGTTGAGGTTTGTTGGCGGGCGCATCGGCGTGATTCCGTTTGCGACATTAGAAAACCCGGAGTTCCCGCTGGAGTTTGACCCGAAGACGCGATAAAAAGTACTTTGTTCCGTCGACCAATCCGCTGTCGAAATCAGAAGTTGTATTAGCGGGAAGGATCGCTGCGTTTAACCATGAAGCGGTAGTGTCCGTCGTTCTCTGGAGAGTGTAACTCGTTTCATTGTTCGCGTTGTCCTGCCAGCTTAGATCAATTCTCCCGTAATTTATCGCAACCGCGTTAAGACTCGTCGGAGTGGCGGGGAGACCGATTGCTGCGGCCGTAATATAGCCGTTCACCACAAACGCCCGTGGAGTTCCCTCGTTTATCATCAACTGCTGCAAGTTCAGATTTGATGCTCTCCCCGACGCGACGTAAGGTGGAACGACAAAACGTATGGTACAGAAGACACCCGGTGCAGCAGGAGCTACAGCTCCGGCACCTGCAAAAACCATTTGAGTACCAGATATGTTGGTGGTATACGTCCATCCGCTTGTGAGGGTTCCGCTATTGACGATTCCGACTGCATGGATTACGGATGAATCGTATGTAACCGTCGCCTGGAAACTTATGACATGCATGCCTGGTGTCAAAGGCGAAACAGTGATCGGAATATTTATGCTATCGCCAATCATTCCCATGGTATCCGGGATTGAGACACGGGTATCGTAAATCTGAATTGTACCCGAAACACCGCTTCCGCCATATGTGTCAACTGCCTGAACAACAACTGATCCCCCTTTCAAAGCCGTCAGCAATCCGCTATTACTTATTGAAGCGATGGTCGAATCGCTTGTAGTCCATGTATATGGAGGAGTCCCGCCGGTTGCAGTGAATCGTAATGTGTCTCCGTCGATCAGATTGCCCGAAGGGGGATTGATATTCAGGGTTGCAAGGTTTATTGTTTGAAAATTGCCGGTCGTGGAATCGCCAGGGAAGCTTTCATTGAAGATGATGTTGGCCGGATAAAGTCCCGATCCCCCGGAGTTTGTCTTGGACACTTTAAACTGGAGATATACGAGTATGCCGGCGCCGGTTAATGGTGTGGTTCCGGCAAAAGATACGTTCAAAAGCCCATTGCTGACATTATTAAAAAGCGGAGCATTATAAGATGCAAGAAGTGTTCCGGTCTGGTTAACTCCTATTGGAGTCAGGATGTTCTGGTTAAACTGAATTTGAAAAGATCCGGAAGTAACATTCAATCCTGTTAAACTGCTCGTATAGATCGGCAGATTGAATGTCTGGCCCTGTATGTACGAAGTGTCGCGAACGCTTAAACGAAAGGCTCGTATTGCGACAACTCCACTTATTGTATCAATCGTACCGGCAAAATCTCTCGCCACAACTTTAGTAAATCCATTGTTGGTTGCGGTCAATAATCCGCTGGAATCAATCGAAGCAACGGATGGATTTGTCAGCGACCAATGATAGGGGCTGATTCCGCTGTACGCGTTAAACTGTTGTTGATCACCGACGGTCAGTAAACTGCTGGCGGGATAAACGGAAATGGAAGGAGCCGGAAGTATATTGATGCTTCCGTTCCGGAATACCATCGCAGGACTTCCTTCATTGAAAAAATTGTCTGCAGTTCCTCCGGAGAAAGCGAGAGAAACACCTCCGGAATTGATAAGTCTGAAGCGGACATAAATCAGCACGCCCGTGCCGGCAAGCGGAGTAGCGCCCGCCGAAGCTATAGTCAAAGTACCCGGCGTCGGGACATTGAAGCTCACCGAGCCAAGCGACTGGCTCATGCTGCCGGCTGCGATAACGCTGTCAAACGCCATGTAAGAGTAGTTATAGCTTAATTGAATCTGATACGATATAACTCCCTTTCCGGTAAGGGTGCTGTCAACATAAATCGGAATTGTGAGCTTTGCTCCGCTTGCCGTGCTTGTATCATGGATGCTCAATCCTACCTGTGCCATCGTTTCGGAGGACCACAGCAGCAGCAGGAGGAGAAGGATCGTATACTTTAAAGTTCTAACCATGGAACACCTTTTGGTTGTCAGATCTGGGCGCGCCGTTGCGAGCGACGCGCTCAGAGCTCTGCGGTTGATCACTTCAGTAATAAGAGTTTCTTCACCTCAACAAATTTACCTGCTGTCATTCTATAGAGGTAGACGCCGCTGCTGACCCGCGCACCGGAATTGTTGATACCGTTCCACACAACTTTGTACGCGCCGGCAT
>CAWJKX010000134.1:0-3523 GCA_963843065.1 uncultured Bacteroidota bacterium | reverse complement strand
CCAGGAAAAAATCCCGCGTGAAGACAAAAAAATCGTACCGCACCCGGTACAGAATATCAACCCTCACCAATTCCGAATCTGCCGCAAACATGTGAGGCTCGAAGCTAACGACATCCATCGAAGATTGTTCCTTAAACCTGCCTTCGTCGCCGGACCGTTCCCTTGGCCGCTCCTCCTCCTGTGCCCGCAACGGCGAAAACACCGCGAGGAGGCAAAGCAGGCCGATGACGGCGAAAAAGGATTCGATCTTGCCCCTATGCAAATTTGATGTCATGAAGGAATGCCCTGTCTTGTCTGCCGATAATTTTTTGTGGATTGAATATGTTCTGAGGGTCGAGCGTTTGCTTAATCTCTTTGAAGATTCCGTATACTTCCCGGCCGAATGCCTGTTCTAAAAACGGAGTCCGGACAAAACCGTCGCCGTGTTCTGCGGAGAGAACGCCGTCGAGTTTGATAATGAGGTCAAACACCTCGTGTGTTGCACGTTCGATCTTCTCTCTACCCGACTCAGTTGCGATTTCTGCAAACGTCGAACAATGAATGTGCCCCATGCCCGCATGCCCATAGACCGTAAACGTGATGGAATACTTGTCGAGGATTTTCTTTAGCCCCGCGATATACGCAGGAAGATTGCGAAGCGGCACGGCTCCGTCCTCGACGGTGGAAATTTTGTGTTCATGAGACGGGAGATGATTGATCATCTCGGAGACTGTCTCACGTACCATCCAGAGCGATTGCCGCTCGGCGTCCGTGCTCAACAGAATCCAATCGAGGAGAATGTCGCCTCGGTGAAGCGTCTCGCGGAGCGATTCGGCTTGACTGCGGAGCGTGCCGGCATCGTCGCCTTCGAATTCGATCAGCAGCATTGTTTGAAAATCCCGGTTAATGAACCGGTCGCTCGTTGCGCTTAACCCTCTGCCGATATCGGTGTATGATTTGTCGAGCAACTCGATGGCGGCGGGGGAGAAGCTGCGGGCGATCTGCGTTGCCTCAGCGGTGTGTTCGTACGAATCAAAATAAGCCGCCGCTGCGATCGCCGCCTTAGGCAGCGGGAGAATGTTCAACGTCGCCTCGGTTACGATTGCGAGCGTTCCTTCGGAACCGCATATCAACCGTGTCGCGTCCAAGTGATCGCCCCGGAGCGATTCAAAGATATTGTAGCCGCTCGAATATTTTTCGACCGCCGGTTTGTGAACATTGATCATCTGGTGATGTTCACGCAGGATATTTTTAACTCGCGAGAAACGGCTGTTTGCTTCGGGGGTTAGACGATTCTCTTCTTCATTTGGATTAATGACGACGGCATCGCCGTTTGAGAGAACTGCAGTGAGACTTTTGATCTGATTTTTTGTCGAACCGTACCTCAAGCCGTGGGCGCCTGCAGCATTAGTTGCCACCATGCCGCCGACAGTGCACAGTTTTGCACTTTGGGGATCAATCGGATAGAATTTACCGAGCGGATGCAGCAAATTGCTGACGTCGTTAAGAATGCAGCCCGCTTCGGCAGTCGCAGAAGCGATTTCTTCGGAGATTCTCACTACGTGATTCATATACTTGGTGAAATCAAGAATGACTCCGAAGCCTACAGCTTGCCCGACCAAGCCTGAGCCGCCTCCCCGTGGGATGACCGCGATGTCGTTTTCAGCACAGAGGCGAACGACGCGTTGGACATCCTCAATGCTTTTTGGAGCGACAACTCCAACGGGCATCACTTTGTACATGCATGTTGCGGTGCTGTACTCCGTTCGTTTATCCACGTCGAACCAGACGTCTCCCGATACCTGGCTGCGTAATTCTTTTTCAACGGTTGCAAATGGAGAAAACATACTAAGAAGATAGAAAGATGATGCCGCAAACGCAAGACGATGAACGATGAGGTGGTGTCTTAATTAAGGAAAGGCGCGATGTTTTCTGCTATCCGTAAAAAGTCCCTTGGACTTTGTTCTAATTGAGACACTACTAACGATGAGGGTTTAGTGAAATGTCGGACACTTTGTCGATTTAGTGTATCAAATAATTCGACATTTCGCGATGTTCCGGTAAAGTGTCCGACATCTGCTATATCAAAAAAAAGGCAATGCCGAAGCATCGCCTTTTTTCGTTTCACTTATCGTGCTGGATGTGCACGTCCTCGTTTCGTTACAGCCCTATCAATGACGCCTGGATGATCTCGTCTCCTCTTTTTCGTATTTCTGCAAGAACATCGTCGGAAGGGCGGGCATCGAGCTTCATTGTGCAGCATGCGGTCTGCTGTCCTTCGAAGATCACGTTCTCAACTTCCTGGACGTTAATCTTTGATGTCTTCAAATAGTCTAGCACGTTGGCGAGGACTCCCGGTTTATCAAAGTGGCGCACCACCAATTCCCATTTCGCCGCGGTTTTCTTTGCACGGTTAACCCAGTTGCGGACGGTCCCATGCTGAATGTAGTCGTTGATAATTGAGACGGCCTCAGCGGCAACGGCATTCTGCGCCTGGTTTGTTGACGCTCCGATATGGTGAGTTCCGTACACTCCCGGCATTGATGCGAGCGGATGAGAGAAGTGCCCGCTTTTTTCTTCCGGCTCATTGGAAAAAACATCTGCGCCAACTTTCACGGCTCCGGCGGCAACCGCTTCGCGAAGAGCGGCTTCGTCTACAACCTCTGCACGCGAGGTGTTCAGGAAGGTCGTTCCCGGCCTCATTAATTGGATGATGTTCTTGCTGATGAGATTTCTTGTTTCAGGTTTCAACGCAACGTGGACGGAGACGATATTGCATTGGGGAACGAGCGTTTCCACCGAAGGGGCGTATTCGACCTCTAATTTCTCTGCCTTTTCCGGCGTGAGCGACCGCGACCATGCGACTACATGGAGGCCGAATGCTTTTGCCCGCGAGATCATTTCTTTACCGATCTGCCCAACACCGATAATACCGATTGTCTTGCCGAAAATTCCGTCAGCTTTGGAATACTCGCTTTTGTTCCATTTGCCATTGTGCAGGTCTGTTACATTCTCAACGATTCGTCTGTCGAGCGAAAGAAGAAGCGCCATGGTAAGCTCTGCCACCGCGATTGAATTTTTTCCGGGACAGTTGGCAACATAAATGCCGCGGGCGTTCGCCGCTCTAACATCGATAGTGTTCACACCCGCCCCGGCACGAATAATCAGGCTGAGGCTTTTGCCGGCATTGATGCAGTCGGCATGGACTTCCGTTGAACGGACGATAAGGATTGAAGCGTCGCCGATGTTTGCCGCGAGATCTTCAGCTTTGAGCTTCGGTTTGTACTGAGCTTCTACGCCGAGGTTTGAAATTTCGGAGATGTACGATTGCGGAAATGAATCTGCAATGAGAATTTTCATAGAATGTTCCTTTCGCTTTAAGATTTAATGTTTGAAAGGTACCATTCCATTCATCAATTATCAATGAGCAATCAACAATGAACGAAGGGCTACGGACTACGAACCAAGAACTTCGCCCCCCATGAAGCACCACACGCTACCGGTCATCCAGCACACTGTCAATTTCTGATTTAGCAATACGTAG
>CAWJKX010000133.1:0-3945 GCA_963843065.1 uncultured Bacteroidota bacterium | reverse complement strand
GGCATTATGGATGGCGATGAATCGTATGCCGGGGCTCGCAGTTTTTTCCGTTTTGAAAAAGTTGTAAAAGATCTCACCGGGTTTAAATATATCATTCCAACACACCAAGGCCGTGCAGCAGAAAAAATATTGTTTTCCACCCTGGGCGGAAAGGGAAAGTTTATTCCGAATAATTCCCACTTTGACACGACGCGCGCGAACGTTGAGTTTTCCGGCGCAACTGCGACGGACCTTCCGACGGAGGAAGGGCTTAAACCCGAAGTGATCGCCGATTTTAAAGGCAACATGAATGTTCCTGCGCTCGAAAAGTTCGTCCGTGAAAAAGGGGCGGAGAATATACCGGTTTGCATGATCACCGTAACGAACAATTCCGGCGGCGGCCAGCCCGTATCGATGGAGAATATCAGAGAGACAAAAAATGTTTTGAAGAAATACGGCATTCCCTTGTTTCTCGACGCATGCCGGTTTGCCGAAAATGCCTTTTTTATCAAAAAAAGGGAAAAGGGATATGGCGGCAAAACTGCGAAAGAGATTGCACAAGAAATGTTTTCGTATGCCGATGGCTGTACCATGAGCGCAAAAAAAGATGCTATTGTGAACATGGGGGGATTTTTGGCGATGAATGATGAACAGTTAGCAAACAACTCTCGCAATCTTTTGATCGTGACGGAAGGATTTCCAACCTACGGCGGGCTTGCAGGAAGAGACCTCGAAGCCATCGCACAGGGGCTTGACGAAGTACTTGACGAACATTATTTGACGTACCGGCTCCGCTCGGTCGAGTATTTGGGAAATAAACTGACCGAGATGGGTGTTCCGATTCTTCAGCCCCCGGGAGGTCATGCGATTTACATCGACGCAAAAAGATTTCTTCCACATGTTCCGCAGGAACAATTCCCCGGTCAAGCGATCGTGTCTGAATTGTATACGGTAGGGGGTATTCGCTCGGTCGAGATTGGGAGCGTCATGTTTGGGAAGTATGACTCTAACGGGAAACATATTCCACCGCCGATGGAATTGGTCCGTCTTGCGATTCCGCGAAGGGTGTATACGCAAAGCCACATCGATTATGTCATCGAATGCGTTGAGGAAGTTTTCAGCAAACGAAAAAACCTTCGCGGATACAAGATTATCTATGAAGCGCCACAGCTCCGCCATTTTACCGCGCGATTCCAGCCGTTGTAGTAATATCGGATCATTGTTCATTTGAAAAGCGGTGGTGTGACTTTTTCAATTGAGGAAAAGTAATGGCATCACTCCTATTTAGGCACGCTGGACAATTAAGATTTCCGAAAAATTCCCTCTCGCTAAACCGCTGGCAAAGTCAATCCCTTCGGGAAAAGGCACAAAGATTCTGTTTTAAGAACAAATTCGCGACTTTGGGTCTTCGCATAATGCCACACTTTTAGAGTTATTCGAAAAATTTCACATTATCTAAAATCATTGCAAACAAGGACAAATCTTCGTATTTTACAACGCTGAAAGAATGAAACAGGAACGGATGGGATTCTGTGGCAGGGTTTGAACCGATGATTTCTTGTTCTGTGTGTGCACATCCAAACGACGACCTTGACACGGTTTGCGCTCAATGCGGAAGCTTTATTCAGGACCGCATTCCAAACCTCGATTTCTTTTCGACGATGTGGCAGGTTGTCGAATCTCCGAGAGATGCCTTCCACAAGATCATTGTAGCCGAGCACAAGAATTACGTTCTTTTTCTGATGATGTTTTTGGGCATTGGAGCATCGTTCACATTGCTTTGGGCGCGCCATGCCGGGAATGAATTTGATAACTTGATCTACTTGCTCCTTCTCGGTTATGTCATCGGATTGGCCTTTGCTTTACCAGTCGGTTTCATAATGGCATTGACGATGCATTTTCTGTTAAAGCTTTTTGGCGGCAAAGGAATGATGAAAAATACCTATGCTGTGTTCGGCTGGTCGCTGACTCCAATCATGTTATCGGTGTCGATTATTTTGCCGATTGAGCTTGCCTCGATAGGATTACGATTGTTTTCCACAAATCCATCGCCCATGGACGTGAAACCTATCGTGTACCTGGTTCTTCTATTTTTCGATGTGTTCGCCTGTGTATGGTCAATGTATTTAGCAAAGGTCGGATTGAGCATCGCACATAAAATTTCCGCATGGAAAGCGCTTGAAGTAGTCATAGCGGTCTGTTTGTTCTTTTCAGCTGCTCTCTATAAACTGTTCGCATCACTAATTATTTGATGAAGAGAATGGCGCATGGATCGAGCCCAGTTCGAAGACATTGCCGAAGAAGCATTTAACCATTTACCGGCGTTGTTCAAAAAGAAAATCGAAAATGTCGAAATTGTCGTCGAAGATGTCCCTTTGCTGTCCGGTCAGCATTCATTTTTGCTCGGACTGTATCATGGCGTCCCGTTGACAAAACGGGGGACATGGTATGGCATGTCGCCAGTTCTGCCGGACAGGATATCGTTGTATCGAAAGAACATTGAGAGCGTGTGTTCGTCCGATGAGGAAATCAGAGAAAAAATATATGAAGTGTTGTGCCATGAGATCGGTCATTACTTCGGAATGGATGAGATGCAGGTGCGGAAGGCGATGAAGGCTTGGTAACGCAAAGCTAATAAACAATCACTCTGGAACAAAGCATTGAAAGGGATAGTAGATGGCTAAAGTGATATTAACGATGCAGTACGAGATTGATGAAAAGAAGCGCGACGGATTTTTAGCGACGGTGCAAGAGTTAAAGTCTCACTACGCATCGAACCCTCACATTTCGTATTTAGTCGGGGAACAAAAAGGGAAAAAGAACGTCTTCGCTGAAATGTATATTGCGGATTCGGAAGAAGCGTACGCACAATTCAAAGAGAATGAAGACCAGGCCGCGGACACTATCAGCGAAAAGCTTTCACTGTTCATGAAAAACGGGAAAGCAAAATACACGACGTATCTGGAAACTGCGTAATGGCAGCTTTGAAGTCTATTTTTACCCTCTAATATTGTGAAACGACGTATGGCGATTCGCGACCCGATAGCAATTTTTCTGAAAGAACATGATACAGCCCTTGTGCAGCTGCGCGTCCTAAAAAAGTCCGCCGCCGAAATCAAGAAGAACGGGTATTCGGAAAAAATATTTAAACAATTGTTGAAGGCCACCGAGTTTGTGGACGAAGAAGTGCGGGTTCACAACGGCAAGGAAGAGACGGCACTTTTTCCAATCGTTGAACAATACGTCGATGGGCCGACGAATGTTCTTCGCGAAGACCACCAGCGGATGGCAAAGATTTACAAGAAACTCCATTACAGTATCGACTCTTTGAAAGAAAATCATGCAGACAAGGTCGCTCGCCAGGAATTAGCGGAGGCGGCGGAGGGGATCGTTCAACTGATGGTCAACCATATTCACAAAGAAAATGAAATTCTTTTTCCCCTCGTGAAAAGATTTTTTACAAAAGAAGAGCTTCGCAAAGTTGCCCGACGGATGTTGTAAAGAAGATGCAGCGCTGTCTTCGAAGTCATGGCATGACGTTGCTCGAACCTAATTTCGTGTCTTAACCTCATTTTCCTCACTACGTTTTCATCCCTGCCTGCACGATCGTCCCTGCTTCATCTACCGGTTTACATTCCTGAAGGGCATACGTATAACCGCAAACATTTTTGATGTCAAACCCAGCACGATAGAGAATGACAGGGGAAAATTCTCTTCACGCGATCAGCCTTTCGTAAAATGTTGTGCGTCAATTGTTTGCCCGGTCACGTGTTTTGAATCATCCGATGCAAGGTAGACGAAGGCATCGAGAATCTCTTCCGGCTTTTTCAGCGTGCGCGGGTCTTCGTCGGGAAATGCCTGATGTCTCATTTCTGTCGCAACAGATCCCGGGTTGACGGCATTGACTCGAATATTTCTCGAGCGCAATTCTTCTAGCAATACGTGGTTGTGTGGTCTACTGGTTCG
>CAWJKX010000132.1:0-6969 GCA_963843065.1 uncultured Bacteroidota bacterium | reverse complement strand
GGCACCAAACAACTCGCTATCTCAACCTGTGCTGATGTATTGGCCAGCAAAATAAGTTTTTTACTTTAATTTCTTTGTGATGGATGCGTCTTCTGCCAATGGCATCCTTTTAGGGAGTGGCAAAGCTAATGGACTTTTTCATCATTCTGCTAATCCATCAAGTATAAGAGCAAAATGTTTTCTTAAATTCCAGAAAGAATGAAAGAAAGGATGAAGTTTCTTGAGGAGATTGACAAGACCGATAGAAATAACAAGAGAAAATTTTAAAAGATTAAGCAAATTCCTCCCAACAGGAAGATTTCTCGCTTTGTTAGCCTCAAATTGCCCGAACGGTAATTTCATTGAAATCGGAACAAGTGCCGGATATTGACAATGTGGTTATCCCTCGCTGCGAGAGAAAAACAAATAACAATAAAAACATTTGAATTACATGAAGGAAAAATAACATTAGCGAAAGAGACTTTTACAAAAGCCGGAATATCTCACACCGTCGAGTTGATCGAAGGAGATGCGTTGACCAATTTGAAAAACGTTGCAGAAATATCATTTTGTTTTATTGACTGTGAAAAGGAATTGACGGCAAATGCTGGGATTTGGTCTCAGACAAGATTATAAACAAAGGTTGCGTAGTCGCCGATAACGCTATCAGTCATTATGATGATATAAAACCGATGATCGACAAAGCCATGTCTGATAAAAGATTCGATACGTTAATTGTTCCGATTGGGAAAGGCGAGCTAGTGTGCAGGAGAAAATGAAACATTCATTAAACACTCTTCCGCGTGTATTCTAACCGGCAATAAAGAACAATTACTATGGACGGAAGTCGAACGTTAATACCTATACTACTCATCTTCGTTTTGATACAAGTATGTGCCGGATGCATGACAACAATCAGCCCGAATGAATATAATAAGCACTATCAAGAGCAGGCTGAACTTGTTTTAGTTGATAGCAGCAAATACAAACTTGCACCCAATTGGAGAGTAGATTCAAATTATTGTATCCGTGGCCGCGGTATGTATAGTAAGAATGATTTACTAAAATATTTAACGTCAATATTCCAATCTCTGATATCAGTCGGTTTTCTGTCGAAGACAATATAACGCCAATTTATTTTGAGCTCATTATTGCATCAGCCATTTTTATTCATATGTTTTTAATTATTTGCCAGCCTTCGCAATTCCAGCCGGAAGATCCGGACTACACACTCCTTTGTCTCTTCGATATCCATCTTGCGACAATTTATTACATTTCATCGATGTTACTTTTCATTGACTTCGTGGTGTTGCATTTGTTTTTGAATAGCGGTAGTTTTGCACGAGAGAAAACGGCAAGGGGGACGCAATCCCCCCATTATGGTGGGAAATCAATTATTAACTGATGTTATGCAAAAAATCTTATTTGGCACACCCCCATCCCCTCTCGCTTTCGCCACACGCTCACACACAGAGGGGAGCGACGGGGGCAATCCCCTCTGCCGTGGCTCGCGCGATGACGAGAGGGGATTTAGGGGTGTGTCTTTTGTTTGGTGGAGCACTTCCTTCATGAATTCTTCAGAATGCGTAATATCAAGAGCTTTTAGATCTTCGTCTTCTGCAGCGAATCAATGAACGCTTCTCCGGCCTGGACACCAAGTCCCACACCTGTCCCGATCAGAACTCCGTCGAGAAAATTGTCCCGATATTCGACGGCGGCATCGCTGAGACATTCTGAAGCACTCCGACAATCATCGTCAACAGGACAAACATGGTCCCATAGACGAGGCCGAGACAATGGATTTTCCCCAATTGAACGACAGCTGGCAGTGTTCAATTGGGGAAAATTCATTGTCATCGGCCTCGTCTATGGGACCATGTTTGTCCTGTTGACGATGATTGTCGGAGTGCTTCAGAATGTCTCAGCGATGCCGCCGTCGATGTTCCGGGACAATTTTCTCGACGGAGTTCTGATCGGGACAGGTGTGGGACTTGGTGTCCAGGCCGGAGAAGCGTTCATTGATTCGCTGCAGAAGACGAAGATCTAATAGCTACTTGATATTACGCATTCTGAAGAATTCATGAAGGAAGTGCTCCACCAAACAAAAGACACACCCCTAAATCCCCTCTCGTCATCGCGCGAGCCACGCACAGAGGGGACTTGCCCCCGTCGCTCCCCTCTGTGTGTGAGCGTGTGGCGAAAGCGAGAGGGGTTGGGGGTGTGCCAAAAAGGATTTTTTGCATAACATCAGTTAATAATTGATTTCCCACCATAATGGGGGGATTGCGTCCCCCTTGCCGTTTTCTCTCGTGCAAAACTACCGCTATTCAAAAACAAATGCAACACCACGAAGTCAATGAAAAGTAACATCGATGAAATGTAATAGAATTGTCGCAAGATGGATATCGAAGAGACAAAGGAGTGTGTAGTCCGGATCTTCCGGCTGGAATTGCGAAGGCTGGCAAATAATTAAAGCATATGAATAAAAATGGCTGATGCAATAATGAGCTCAAAATAAATTGGCGTTATATTGTCTTCGACAGAAAACCGGCTGATATCAGAGATTGGAATATTGACGTTAAATATTTTAGTAGAATCATTCTTACTATACATACCGCGGCCACGGATACAATAATTTGAATCTACTCTCCAATTGGGTGCAAGTTTGTATTTGCTGCTATCAACTAAAACAAGTTCAGCCTGCTCTTGATAGTGCTTATTATATTCATTCGGGCTGATTGTTGTCATGCATCCGGCACATACTTGTATCAAAACGAAGATGAGTAGTATAGGTATTAACGTTCGACTTCCGTCCATAGTAATTGTTCTTTATTGCCGGTTAGAATACACTCGGCAGAGTGTTTAATGAATGTTTCATTTTCTCCTGCACACTAGCTCGCCTTTCCCAATCGGAACAATTAACGTATCGAATCTTTTATCAGACATGGCTTTGTCGATCATCGGTTTTATATCATCATAATGACTGATAGCGTTATCGGCGACTACGCAACCTTTGTTTATAATCTTGTCTGAGACCAAATCCCAGCATTTGCCGTACAATTCCTTTTCACAGTCAATAAAACAAAATGATATTTCTGCAACGTTTTTCAAATTGGTCAACGCATCTCCTTCGATCAACTCGACGGTGTGAGATATTCCGGCTTTTGTAAAAGTCTCTTTCGCTAATGTTATTTTTCCTTCATGTAATTCAAATGTTTTTATTGTTATTTGTTTTTCTCTCGCAGCGAGGGATAACCACATTGTCGAATATCCGGCACTTGTTCCGATTTCAATGAAATTACCGTTCGGGCAATTTGAGGCTAACAAAGCGAGAAATCTTCCTGTTTCGGGAGGAATTTGCCTTAATCTTTTAAATTTTTCTGTACCGTTATTTCTATCGGTCTTGTCAATCTCCTCAAGAAACTTCATCCTTTCTTTCATTCTTTCTGGAATTTCAGAAAACATTTTGTCCTCTTATACTTGATGGATTAGCAGAATGATGAAAAAGTCCATACAGCTTGCCACTCCTAAAAGGATGCCGTTGGCAGAAGACACATCGTCGCAAAGAAATTAAAGTAAAAAACTATTGTCGCCAATATCATCACAGGTTGAGATAGCGAGTTGCTTAAAATTATTTGGTGCCTTCCTGACATAGTGGCTCATAAAAGTGTTTTTCAGCGACCTGCTAGGCTGCAAACCTGGTTTCAAAAAGTTTTGATACAATAGAGTTGAGCTGTTTCAGCCGGGCGACTCTTCTTGAAAGTAAGAGATAGCCGACAATCAATAACATTCCGCCGACGAAATTCGGCAGACCGACGAAATACGCTGCATTGTCCGTAAGATGCTGTACCTGAATAGAAAGCTGTGCCGGCTAGAAAGAATCCACCGCATAAGAGCAGGAGATTAGCGACAATATTGAGGGAACGAATATCATGTTGCTGATTATTGAGCAAAGCATGAAGTTGCACCTCTTCTTGTGGAGTCAAATTGTTCGTCATGTTCATCTTCTTAAAATGATGGAAAGAAATTTTTGCCGCCTAATTATGGTCGCATCGCAGTAAACGCGATATGTCGTGCCCCGCAGGATAATGTTATAATGGAGGGATAGTTCGGCAGGTTGACGAACACCCCTCTGCTATAATTTTACTGCTATTCAAATACAAATGCAACAGCCCGGATAATGAGTCCGGGCTGATTATGATGGGACACTAATCAAAAAATTTATTTCAGCACCATCATCTTCTTTATCTGCATCTTCCCGCCGAAATCGATCCGGTAGAAATAGATTCCGCTGGCGAAGTGCGAGGCGTCAAAGGTCGCTTCGTGCTCACCCGCATTCTCTTCTTCGTTGACCAGGGTGGATACCTGCCTGCCGAGAATGTCGAACACCTTCATTGTTACAAAACTTTTTTCCGGCAACTGATAGTCGATTTTTGTGGAAGGGTTGAAGGGATTAGGATAATTCTGATACAGCGTGAACGATCCGGGTGCCGAGACAGGTTTATCTTTCACCCCCGTATTCCTGTCTTTGTTAACACATACATGCCGTCCGTGTAGGTAACTGCATAGATTGAATCGCCATAGGCAATGAGAGCTCTCACCGCTAATCCGTCGAGTCCGACTTTTGTCCACGATCCGCCGTTGTTTGTCGTATAGTACACTCCCTGCCATGCATAATTAAATCCGCTTTGGTAAGAGAACCCGGCAAACAATGCACCGGAATTATCTACTGCCGTTACAAACGCGTTGTTTCCGAGGAGGCCTCCCGGCAATGAAATCGGCGCCCACGTACTTCCTGTTCTTTTATAGATACCGCCGCCATACGTGCCGGCATACAGGTTGCCGCTTTGATCGGTGCTGATGCTGTAGACTATCGCTCCCTGCAAGCCGGCCGTGTCGAATGTCCACGTGCCGCCGCCTATCGGGCGTTTCATAAGCAAGCCAGAGTATGCGGTGGTCGTAGTGACAGCCAGATATACATTTCCGTGCTTGTCGCTCGCCAACACGTTTGGATAATTCGCCGGGAGCAGCGACATGCCTGAAGTGTCTGGTGTCCAGGGCGACCCCGGGTTCTTTTTGTAGCATTCTGCGGCGATTCCGGCAGCGGCATAATGCTGAACTCCGGATTCGTCAGCATAATATTTTGCAATGGAGCCTGCAGCCATCACGCCAAGTCCTGCTGTGTCGGGAAGCCAGGTTGCACCATTATCGGTGCTCTTCCAGTTTGAATTGGGACTTTGTGAATTGTTGAAATTAATGATCGGTCCGAGCGTGTACACATCGCCGTTGTTGTCGAGATAGACGGCGTTGCCGATGGCATATCCGTTTATAGGGAATACTTTTGTCCATGTAGTATCGGCGAGATTGTTATAGAATAATCCGAGGTTCGTCGTAACAAATTGACGTGTTGCCGTCCTCGCAAAACCATAGAGAGTTCCTGCTTGAATCCCGTTGTTAGTCGCCAGCCAGCTTTTTCCGCCGTTCGTACTGGTAAAGAGGCCGTACCTGTGTGCCAAGGTAGAGAAGGGAATCGCCAGAAATGTAATTGTAAGGTGAAGCGTACGAAGAAATAGGGTCTAGAATCAGGTGTGAGATTGATGTATCGATCCTTGTCCATGGGGCGGTTCCGCTGTCCGACCTGAAGACCTCGCCGCCGGCTATGGCGTAGACGTTGCTAAAGAGATCGTCGCCAAAGGTTATCGCGCCGGTGCCGGGCAGGCCGCTGTTATTAGTATTCCACGATACTAATAACAGCAGCCTGCCCGGCACCAGCCCTATTACATTTACAAATAATCTCTTTAGCAACGTCTACGCCATAGCCGGCGGCGAGCTGGGCAGGTCGGACAGCGGAACCAGCCCCATGGACAAGGATCGATACATCAATCTCACACCTGATTCTAGACCCTATTTCTTCGTACGCTTCACCTTCAAGAATTACATTTCTGGCGATTGCCTTCTCTACCTTGGCACACAGTACAGGCCTCTTTACCAGTACAAACAGCAGAAAAAGTTGGCTGGCGACTAACAAAGCAATTCAAGCAGGAACTCTCTATGGTTTTGCGAGGACGGCAACACGTCAATTTGTTACGACGAACCTCGGATTATTCTATAACAATCTCGCCGATACTACATGGACAAAAGTATTCCCTATAAACGGATATGCCATCGGCAACGCCGTCTGCTGCTGACAACAACGGCGATGTGTACACGCTTTGGACCAATGCGCTAATTTCAACAATTCACAATTCAAACTGTAAGAGCACCGATAATGGTGCAAGCTCTGGCTTCCCGACACAGCAGCACTAGGCGTGATGGCTGCAGGGCTCCATTGCAAAATATTATACTGCGACAAATCCGGAGTTAAGCATTATGCCGCTGCCGGAAATCTTTCGCAGAATGCTACAAAAAGAACCCAGGGTGGGACCCCCTCAAAACCTCAGACACTTCAGGCGTGTCGCTGCTCCCGGCGAATTATCCAAACGTGTTGGCGAGCGACAAGCACGGAAATGTATATCTGGCTGTCACTTACGACCACCGCATACTCTGGCTTGCTTATGAAACGCCCGATAGGCGGCGGCACGTGGACGGAGCGATAGTCTACAGCATCAGCACCGATCAAAGCGGCAACCTGCGTATGCCGGCACGTATGGCGGCGGTATCTATAAAAGAACAGGAAGTGCGTGGGCACCCAGTTAGTTGCCGGGAGGCCTCCTCGGAAACTAAGCACGCTTTTGTAACGGCAGTAGATAATTTCGGTGCATTGTTTGCCGGGTTCTTTTACCAAAGCGGATTTAATTATGCATGGCAGGGAGAGTGGTAGCCGACAAACAACGGCGGATAGTGGACAAAAATTGCGACTCAACAGATTAGCGGTGAGAGCTCTCATTGCCTATGGCAATTCAATCTATGCAGTTACCTACACACCTCAATGTATGTGTTTAACAAAGACAGGAAAATTGCTAAAGCAGGGGTGAAAGATAAACCTGTTGG